>JAGWVZ010000219.1 GCA_018970625.1 Myxococcales bacterium
TTGCACGACCAACCCGGCTCCTGAATATCACCGACCTGCGTACGATAATCCACCTGCAGCGGGTCGGTCTTGCCACGAGACTCGGGGGTGTCGGGCAACAGGTCGCCAATCCACGGCGTGGACTCCAGCTCGACCGGCGTCACGTCACCGTCGCGGCTGATGGCGACGAGGTAGCCGGTAAAGAACGCCATGATGCCGGCAAACGCCACGATAACGACCGTGAGCGATATCTGGCTCAAGAATAGTCGGAGCCGCTTCATTCCGACCTCTCGAGCGAGAAGCGCCGCCAGACCCATTCTTCAAACGAGCCCGGACCATCGTCAAACTCGTTGTAGTTCACCAGCCAGTCTTCACGGCCGCGCGCCTTCAGGATGGTCTTGATCAGGGACTCCATGCCCTCGCCTTCGCTATCGACACGAGCGATGCCAGCGCTGGAGTTACGGACCTCGTTCAACTGTGCCTGCAGGAATGTTCTGACCGCTACGTCTTCGGGTCGAACCTTTAACCCGGGACTGTTCTCCAGTCGGTCAATCGTCGACCACGACTCGGCGAAAACACGCGCCATCGAAGCGATCGCCATCTCGAGCCTGTCCTTTTCGACCGCGGCCATGCGCAGCTCATTGGCGAGCGCTGCACGCGCCTTCGCCACCCAGAGCAAAATACCGAGCACGATCAAAAGAACGCCACCCAGCACGGTCGATAACACCCGCAGAACACTGTTCGCCTGACGGAAACCTTCGCTCACGGCGTCATCGATCTCGTCAATCCACCCTGCAACGGCGACATCCAGCTGCGACATGGTGGGCTCGACCAGCTCAGAGCGTAGCGCACGCCCCATATCAATCGCGATACCATCGGCTGTTCGTCGGACATCTTCGTTGAGCAGCCGTTGCACCTCGCCGGTCATGGTCGCCGTGAACGCTCGTATGGCCCCGTTCACCTGTTCCTGACTCTCGGGCGCGCTGATGGTCGCGAGCAGCTCCTGGGCGGCATTGCGTGCTACCCCGCGCACCAGCGCCTCTACCTCGGGCCGAATATCCTCTCCAATGTTCCGGCTGAGCTGGTTCATCGCGGCGTCGATGTTCAGCGTAATCTGGGCATCAATCTCACTCGCTGCGAGCTGGTCAACGGCCCCGCGCACGACGGACTGAGCGATGCGCTCTACAAACGCGGTAATCTCCTCGTTCAACGGGCCTTCGCCCAGGTCCAGCCCCTGCCCTACGCCGGTGAGCGCCTCGCGCATAGCGTCTCGCAGGATGTCGGCAAGCGCAGCGTCATCATAGCCGGCCAGCTGCTCCAACACCTGATTGGCCACACGACCCGTGGAATTCGGAATGCCCGTCAGCACATCCTCGGTGAGCATGGAGACTTCATCACCCGTTCGCGAGAGCATCGAGGCGCATGCCGTCAGCGTCCAGACAAGCCCGGTAAGCAGAACACCAGACAGAAGGTGCCGGGTACGTGACGAAGGGACGGCCCTGTCCATGAGTGCAGCGAGCATAAGGACCTCAACCATGTTGAATGATGCATGACATCTGCACGTCACCTGACCGGCATGTCAACGTTCGCCCGCGAGCGTCCCCTCTCGTCGTAAGAATTAAACAGCCTTTGCAAATCAGAGCGTGGGTCACGCCTGTGGCGCGGCCCACGTTCATCTCTGCGCTCATCAATGGTCTGTTCACACGTGGCTGCTCTCGCCCATCCGACCAACCCGACGGTGCCAGGAGCATGTGGCCCGCCTGCGACGGCCTTCCGTCACCCGTGCAGGGCGACAAAGTGGCGGCAAGATTCAGAACGTGACGTCCAGCTGCGTCTGCACGACATGCTCGGCCGCTGAAAAATCGAAGGTGGTCGGAGTTCGTGCCAACCAGGATGCCTGCAACTTCATGCGATGACCGTTGAAATACCAGTTGGCGCCGACGCCGGATTCCTGCCCGTAGGCTTCCAGTTCCTGAATCAGGCGCGGGTCGGTGCCGCTGTGGGCGGTGATGCGCGACATGCGCGCAACCAGCTCAAAGGGTTGGGGAAATACATACGAGAGCTGTGTGACCCAGCCATGCGCCGAGCGGGTGTACTCGACCGAAGGTTCTTCGACTCCTTCGCCATCCGCGACCAGCGTATCTTCGTCGGCAGTTTTCAACAGATACTCTGCAGCGACGGCAAGGCCGCGCCATTTGAACACGAGGTCGGCGGCGACGTGCTGAAAGTCAGCTGTGCCATTTGCGAACGTGCCGCCGTTGGTGCTGCGGACCCGGTCGGTGTTCAGGTTGATTGCATAACCTGCACCCAGAGCGAGTGCCGGTTGTTCCCGGCGCCCAAGGTCGCCTTCCATGTCGTCGTCGATCTCACCCAGCGGACGCAGTTCAACGCGTGCCACCAGCAGGGCACCCGGTTCGACAGGCGACGTATCGTGAATCCCGCGACCGCCGAAGACCCCCAGACGCCAGGCTACCGGGGATTCATCACCCAGAAAGGAGTCCGAGTAGAACATGACACCGACATCACGATCGAGCGTCAGCTCATTCACCGGGCGAGGTCGAGCCGTCATCTGCAGCCCCCATTCACGGATGGTGCGCAACCGGTCGAATGGTACAAAGTACTGGCCCACCCGAATGCCCAGATCGCGAGACGGCTGCCAGTTGAGCCAGGCGTCGTACACGGGCGACGTGGCATCATCCCGGTAATCGGCCTGTGCAAAGGCGAACTGCATCAACCACGTCAGGTTGCGGCTATACACGTGCCCGCCCAGCCACAAACGAAGCGTGCCGACGCTGACCGACTGCGTCCACTCCCGCTGTGTGTCGGTGGCCGGTCCGGGCGAGCGAAAATCGGCCCTGATCATCGCGCGAGCTCGGATGTTCAGACCGAATGCGTCGCCCGCATCGACCGTCAAGCCGCGGCCCGGCGCACCCGACCATGTGGTATCTGACGCAGTGGGTACCGGTGCAACCGGGGTGACCGCAGCGCTGTCATTCGGCGCCGCGGAGGGGCTGTCCGCCGAACCTTCAACGTTCGTCCCGTCGGAGCTGACGTCCGGCGCTCCCTGAGCCTGAGCGCGAGAGAAAACGCAAAGGACAGTGAGCAGTACGAGAATCGGAAGCACTGACAAGCGACGAGGTATCGATGGCATACGCGCAGGCGTTCGAGGGTTGAAGTGCCCTGAAGGGCGGTGAGCGGCGAATCCGTACTCAAGAGACGTGCCAACGTCACCGGGCGAGAGGCTCAGGCGCCACAACCCACCACGGGTGCCGCACTATCAGACGGTTTGCCGTTCCTTTACACGGGGGCCGCACGATTTCCAGCCCATCCGCGACGACACACAGACCGCCACGATATTTCGCGCTACCGCCATTCATCACGGCGCACCACGATATTTCGCGGCAAATCCACGACGATAGCAACGCACTCCGTGTCGTTGACGCAGCAGCCCGACAAAGTCTGCCGCCCTGCAAATTGCTCCTGAGTTCAATGTCAGAGAACGCGTGAGAACGGCGCGCGTCTGCGTTATGGCTTCGTGTCAGGCCGACTCCGGTCGGCGTTCCTTTGTCAGGCATGCAGCATACGGTTCATGGCGTCCGAACTCCGCACCACCGCTGACGGTACCCACACAGTCTTCAGCGCGCGCTTCAACCAGACGTACCATTCGTCTCACGGGGCGCTGGCAGAGGCCGACCATGTGTATGTTTTTCTGTCCCGCGTTCGTCCCGTGTTGAGAGAGCTCGGCCATGTCTCGGTGCTGGAGATTGGCTTTGGGACGGGTCTGAATCTTGTCGCGACGCTGCGGGCCTGCGCGGACCTTGAAGGAACACTCCGCTATGTGAGTATGGAACCTTTTCCGGTCAGCGCTCAGGTCATTCAGGAAATCGGCTACGGCCGACTGCTCTCCGACGTGGCGGCACGCGAATATGAGCGTCTGATGGGCTCTCTTGCGGAGGCGCCAAACGCGGAGCTTGTGCGCGCGCAGTTCACCCTCGACAGACTGCGGGTGAACGTCGTTGTCTGGCGTGGCACGAGCAGCACGCTCCCCGGGACGCTGACAGGCTTCGACGTTGTCTATCAGGACGCCTTTTCACCCGACGCCTGCCCGGAACTCTGGACATCGGAGCACTTTGAAGGGGTGCGCAACCGGCTACGTGATGGCGCAGGCAGGCTCGCGACGTTCAGCTGTGCGTCCGCGGTCAGAAAGGCGCTGGTCGCGGCGGGGTGGCAGGTGCAACGGGTGCCGGGTCCGGTGGGCGGCAAGAGAGAGGTCCTGCAGGCGGTTTACAATCCGGGTGGGCGCGCGCTGCCGGGCGACGCCGGGTAAGACGACTCCATTGCATCTGTGGAGTACGTGACGCATCAAAGCCGCAGGTTTCCTGCGCCCACCAGAGGATAGAACATGTCACTGTATGCAAAGCTCGCGCGCTCCGGTCCGAGCGGTTTCGGTTATGGCTCCACGGCGGACGACGTGACGGCGGGCGTTGACCTGACCGGCAAGCGCGTGCTCATCACCGGGTGCAACTCCGGCATCGGGTTTGAATCCATGCGGGTGCTGGCATCGCGTGGGGCGCAGGTGCTGGGCGTCGCTCGCTCACAAGAGAAAGCCGAGGAAGCCTGCCGCAAAGCGGGCGGCGACTGCCAGCCCTGCGTGGCCGAGCTTTCGGAACCCGAGACCATTCGTGCGCTGGTTCGCCAGCTGAACGACCGCGGCGAAAAGCTCGACGTCATCATGCTGAACGCGGGCATTATGGCGCTGCCCAAACTGCAGACTGCCTATGGCTACGAGCTGCAGTTCTTTACCAATCACATTGGCCATTTCCTTCTGGGAACCGGCATTTTACCTTTATTGGCCGACTCGGGGCGCTTTGTGGTGCTCAGCAGCCTTGCTCACCGTCAGGCACCATCGGTCGGCATCGACTTTGCCAATCTGGATGGCAGCCGCGGGTACAACCCCTGGCGGTTCTACGGGCAGTCAAAGCTGGCCAACCTGTTGTTCGCGCGCGAGCTGGGGCGTCGCTTCGCTGGCACGAGGCGCGTGGCGACGGCCGTTCACCCGGGCGTGATTCAGACCGCGCTGGGGCGCCACATGGGCTCGCTGGGCGATGTCTTCTTTGCCGTGGCGGGGCCGTTGGCGTTGAAGTCGATTCCGCAGGGCGCGGCCACGCAGTGCTGGGCTGCGGCGCACCCCGACGGAGCACAGCTGAACGGCCAGTACCTGTCGGACTGCAACGTGGGCAAGACCACCCGGCAGGGCGAGAGCGCCGAGTTGGCAGCGCGTCTGTGGGAGGAATCCGAGAAAATCGTCGCCCGCTGGCGCTAACGAACGGCTGAGTCGTGCCGAACCGCACGCCCTCGGCTCGCGCCCGCAGAATCGCCCTGTTCAATGGCTAGTTGCGGTTCTGGCACTGCTGACGAAGAAGCCCCGCCTGCTCAAGCCCGGGCTCCTGAGCCAGCAGAACGCCGACCTCACGCAGACACCCGTCAAAGTCACCGACCTGTCGTGACAGCTCGGCCACCCGCATGCGCAGGCTGTTATCGGCGGGCTCCCGGTCCAGCGCATCGGTCAGGTGAAGGAGCGCCTCGGCATACAGCCCCATGCGAGCTTCCAGCAGGCCCAGATTCTTGATGGAGTTGGCGTGGTCGGGGTCGATCTGGATGGCCTTCAGGTAAGCCGAGCGTGCCTCCTGATCGCGATTGTCGGCCGCCAGTGCGATGCCGAAGTTGTACCAGGCGCTCACATACAGCGGCTCGTCCTCGACCAGGGAGCGATAGAGTTCGATCGCCTGCGGAGCCCGATCGGTGCGGCGAAAGGCAGCGGCCAGACGAAGTCGATTCACCCGGTCACGGGGACTGATGCGAAGTGCCTGCTGGTAGGCCTCGGCGGCGGCGGCGTAATCATTTCGCGCGGCCAGCGTTCTACCGAGATTGCTCCAGGCTGTCGCAAAGTCATTGTCGAGCGAGATCGCGCGTCGGAAATCGGCTTCGGCGAGGTCGAACTGTTCCAGATCAAAATGCACCAGCCCGAGCTCATTCCAGGCTTGTTTATAGCTGTCGCGGAACGCCACGGCCTGCTGAAACGCGGCCTCGGCGGCGGCGTTCTGACCGGCATCGCGCTCCAGTAAACCCAATTGGTACCACGCCTCGGGATAATTACCGGCACGCAGCTGAATCGCCGCCGTGTACGACGTGCGAGAGCCTTCGACGTTGCCATTCAGGGCGGCAGCCTGCCCATGCAGGAATTGATACTCGGGGTCTTCGGGGTCGATCTCGAGCAGCTCGGCGGCCACGTCGTTGGCGAGCTGGTACTCCTCTTCGTCGATAGCGAGCCGAACCAGACGATTGCGCACATA
>JAGWVZ010000220.1 GCA_018970625.1 Myxococcales bacterium
CCGAGCCCGGTGGTGACCCTGACGGCGTGGCATCGTCCGACACCAGCGGCGGTACGACGCCGACCGACGGCTATCTTCAGCGCATGGAACGCCCCGACGCCGTCGCAAACGACGCGTCGTCACCCGAACGCTCGCGCACCTTTCATGTGGTCGCCCGGGGTGGCGCGTCGCTGAACCTGGACCGCGAGGCACCAGCGCGCGGCTTTGACAGCTTTCTGGCGCTGGAGTCGAGCTACACACCGGCGTTCACGTTCTGGTGGCAAACGCTGCGTGATCAGCCCAACGCGGACACCCTTCACCTGGCGCAGCTGGCGTACGAGCCGCGATGGGTCACCTCGCAGCAACTGTTGATGCGACCGTTGGTGGGTGCGTCGTTTCTCGCCACCGAAGAGGGGCTCCTGCGAGCAGGAGCCCTGCTCGGTGTGGGGTTCGAGTGGTTCCCGGTTCGGCCGCTCTATGTCGAGCTTCGAACGGCCGGACAGCTTTACGTTCAGGGTCTGGCGAACATCGATGTTTTTACCGCGCTGGGTGTCGAGATATTACCCACGGTATTTCTGTATTCGAGTTATCGGCTGGTCGTGAACGAGCTGTCGGCGCTCAGTATTGCAAGCGCAGGTTTGCGATTTGATATCGGTTTTTAGTCGGGTCGGCAGGTTTGTGTTCAGACCACGCCGGGGTGGGCAACGCGGTAAACAAGGCGCTCAGAACCCCCAGCCAAAGCCCACCAGCGACGTCACCTGCAGGCTGCGGTCGCGCTGTGAAGGTCCGACTCCGACGTGAATATCGGCCTGCCAGCGCTCTCCTCGAAGATCAGCAAAGACAGAGGCTCCCCACAGTAATCTGGCGGCGCTCTCGCCGGTTCGATCGGCGTCGTCGACACCGCCCGCATCGAACGCTGCGCCGACTTCGTGTTCCTGTTGAACGCGAATATGGGTCGACACCCGCGTGGTCGCGAAATTCCCTGTGATATTCGATGCCCATGGCTGCCCCGACATCGGGGCCACCCACGGGTTCATGCCTCCGATGCGCTGTCGGGTAAGGTCGTCCTCGTTGTGACCGAGACCCGCGTCGGCTCGCCACTGCACTCGAAAGCGCCAGTGAAATGTATGGCCGGCCGCCGCCCACAGACGCGCGCGCAGAATCGTGGAGCCCGGCTGATTCAGGCGCTCTTGTGTGGCGGGTGTGACCTCGGGCCCGGTGCTCGCGCGCTGTACTCCCCACGGCGCGCTGTTGTCGCGAAAATCGGCGCCCAGCTCAACACCGAGCGCGGCGCCACGGACCCGTCGAAACATGCGCTGCCGTTGCCACAGGGAAATGTCTTCCTGCATGCGCCACCAGGTATATCGAAACCGAGGCTCGGCCACCCAGTCCACAGCGGGCAATACCAGCGTGTCAGACGTCTGTGCAGATCGCCCGAAGAACCACCGGCGTTGAGTGACCGATAATTCCAGAAAATGCTGCCGCCCTGCGTCCCATCCAAGAACAGGCTCTGCAGACAGATAACTGGCGTAAAAACCATTTTCTGTAAGGTTTTCGCTATTGTCCCAATAATCAATCAGCAAACCCGCAAATACCGCCTCGCCGGCGATGCGCGCGCCCAGCCAGAGACCTGCAGCACCCAGAGGAACGCGATGCACCGCGAGTCGTATGGTGTCGGTATTGAGCTCGGCGTGCAAAGACAGTGGGCTGCTGCGGTGTTGCCAGTCCGAAGTCAGCAACACCCAGCCATGTCCGGCGGTCGAGCCGGGCACCGCACAGAGCTCGACGCCGGTCGCGGCAGCCTGTCGAGAGGTGAAACGGCTCTGTGCGTCTGCGGCGGAAGGCAGGATCAGCGCCAGCCAGCCAAACAGAAAGGCCCCCGCATGCATACGCCACCGACCCAACCCGGGCTGCAACCGTCGGAGAGTCTCCGCGAGCGAGGGTGGACGCTTTGTCATGGGAAACGGTCCTGCGTGTGCTATGGGCGCGAGATGACAACCGGCGCGGCCGTGTCTATGCTTCGGCCGTTCAATTGTGCACACTCACGGATGCTTTATGGCAACGCAAGCTCCCTCGCCTACGCCCGAAAAACCTGCGGTGACGCCTCGTCCCTACGCCGATGCGGATGCTCAGGTGCGCGTACGACCCCTCTATGATCCGGTCGAGGTGGCGAAAAAGTACCTGGACGAGATGGAGCAGAGCGGTCGCCTGCATCACCGCAACCGCAAGTCCTGACTTTTTTGATGGCCTCGGTGATTCGGCTGCACGGTGACTCACCGTCCGACGTTCAGGACGCCGCCTACCGTCTGCGACGTGGCCAGATCGGCGGTGTTCCCACGGAGACTGTGTATGGTCTGGCCGGCTCGGCGTTACAGCCCATGGCGGTGGCGCGTATCTTTGAGGCCAAGCAGCGGCCGTCTTTCGACCCGCTGATTGTGCATGTGCTCTGGGGTGCCGATGCCGTGGGGCACGAGCAGACCTCGGTGCACGCCGTCGCCGATGTCGATGCCGCGCCGTGGGCGAAGCCGCTGATGGATGCATTCTGGCCGGGTCCGCTGACGCTGGTGTTGCCGCGCCGCTCGCAGATCCCCGATCTGGTGACGTCCGGCCTGGACACGGTCGCCGTGCGTGCGCCGGCACACGCCACCATGAAAGCGCTGATTCGTCTTTCAGGACAACCACTTGCGGCGCCATCGGCCAATCCGTTCGGCTATGTCTCGCCCACCACCGCGCAGCATGTGGCCGCTCAGCTGGGTGACCGCATCGACTTTGTGATCGACGGAGGCCCCTGTGCCGTCGGGGTCGAATCCACGATTGTGGCGCAGGAAGAGGGCCGTCTGGTGGTGCTGCGGCACGGCGGTATTCCGATGGAGACGCTGGCGCAGGTAGTGGGGCCGGTCGTCGACGGTGTGCGTGTGCTCGAGCGGCCTCTGGTTCCCGGTCAGCTGGCTCGGCATTACGCCACCCGCACGCCGCTGGTGCTCGTTCCAGCACCGCAGCTCGTGCTGGCCGAGCGCCGTGCGCTGGTTGTCGTAAGCGGCGAAGCACCGGAGCAGGCTTTGCAGGGCGGTGGCTATGAACAGGTCGTGGCGCTGAGTGCGGACGGCGTTCTGGTTCAGTCTGCGGCGCGTCTGTTTCAGGTGCTGCGTACGCTCGATGAGCTGGGTCTGGATCGGATTGACGTCGTGGGTTGTCCGGAAGTGGGGCTTGGGCGTGCGATCATGGATCGGCTCAAACGGGCGGCGGCGGTCGAGTCAGGGCGCTGACGGCACCGCGACGCCGGTGTGTCGAAGCGCGAACAGTGAGCGTAGTAACGCCCTGAAAAAACGCGTGTATTTCTGCACGGGTGGTGTGGGGGCTTGCCGATGTTCGTCCGTCGTCGTACCGAGCGCGTGCCGCTTTGGACTGTGACGCTTTTACTGTGGTGATGCATGCGTGCCTATGAGATTCGCGACGCGTTTGGCCTGGAGAACCTGACGATTGTGGAGCGTACCGTGCCTGAGCCCGGACCGGGTCAGGTGCGGGTTCGCATGAAGTGCATCTCGTTGAATTACCGGGATATTCTGATGACGCGCGGGCTTTATAACCCGCGTCAGCCGCTGCCGTTGATCCCGTGTTCGGACGGCGTCGGCGTGGTCGATGCGGTCGGTGAGGGCGTGTATCGGGTGAAGCCCGGTGACCGTGTGTCGGGCATTTTTGCACAGAAGTGGCTGGCCGGTAAGCCGACGCGCGCGGCGTTGACGTCGACGCTGGGAGGGCCGCTGGATGGCACACTGACCGAGCTGATGATGCTGTCGGAAGAGGGCGTCGTGAAGGTGCCCGACTATCTGACCGACGAAGAGGCCTCGACGTTGCCGTGCGCGGCGCTGACGGCCTGGACGTCGCTGGTGGTCGAGGGCGGCGTGACGGCTGGCGATCGCGTGCTGGTGCAGGGCACGGGCGGCGTGTCGGTGTTTGCGTTGCAGATTGCGAAGATGCTGGGGGCCGAGGTCATTGTGACGTCGAGCTCGGACGACAAACTGGAGAAGGCGCGCGCGATGGGTGCCGACCACACCATCAATTATTCGACCCATACGAAGTGGAGCGAAGAGGTGATGCGCCTGACCAACCGGGAAGGCGTAGACCTGGTGGTCGAAGTGGGCGGTGCGGGAACGATCGATCAGTCAATTCGTTCGGTGCGTCCCGGTGGTCATATTTCGATGATCGGCATTTTGTCGGGAGGTTCGCAGGAGCTGTTGCTGACGCGGGTGCTCATGCAGAACATTCGGATTCAGGGCATTCTGGTGGGCCACCGCGATGGTTTTGAGGCCATGAACCGTGCATTTGCGCTGCACCGGATTCGGCCGGCGGTGGACCGTGTGTTCGCCTTCGATGAGGCCGTGCGGGCGATGGAGTTTGTGGCGTCCGGCAAACATTTCGGCAAAGTGTGTGTACGTATTGCGGACTGACGCGCGCGGCTGGCACGAAAGCTGCTGCTAGTCTGCAGTGTCGCCGGGTCGTCACGTGAAACCGGATTCCGGTGTGAGCGATCAGAAGGCTGTCCGGCGGCAGGTTGTGACCTACTGAAACGTCCGTTTTTGCTGAAGGTGACTCATGAGTGATGCTCGTTTTCTGGTCCGGGGTGTTGTGGTGTCGCTCCTGATGGCGGGCGTTATGGCGTGCGGAACCGAAGAGTCTGGGCCCGATGCAGCCGCCGGCGATACCGGTTCGGATACCACGGTGTCGGACGGCGGCGACGCCACCGGGTCTGATACCGGCGACGACGTCGCGAACCCGTTGCCCGAACCGGCGTCGCATCGGCCCGTTGCGGTGGAGTGCGACGACGAACGTCCGTTCTATGAGATTCCGGCCGAGGCCAGCGGATGGGGCGCACCCATGGACTGCACGACGCACGAGGAGTGCACGGAAGGCGAGAACGGACGTTGCACAGGCAACTCGCACGACGGCTGGCGTTGCTCATACGATAGCTGCTTTGCGGACGCGGATTGCGGAACGACGGTGTGTGCGTGCGACGGCGGCTGGCGCTCGGGCGCCAATGCGTGTCTGGGCGGCAATTGCCAGGTCGACGCCGACTGCGGTAGCAGTGGGTGGTGCAGCCCGTCGATGGGCGAGTGTGGCCTGTATGGCGGTGTGACCGGCTACTGGTGCCACACGCCGGCAGATACCTGTACCAGCGACACCGATTGCCCGGGAACGGGTGATTTTGGCGGACCGGGCTATTGCATGTACAGCCAGACGCTGGGTCACTGGCAGTGTTCGTATTCGCAATGTGCAGGCTAGCGAATGACATGCAGGGCGGCATTTGCGCAGCGAATTTCGTGGATGATATGGCGGCGCGAAATTCCCCGGGTGGTTGTATGCGGTTTGCTTGCGGCGTGCGACTCTGGCGAAACCCGGGACGAACCCCATTCGGTGCCCGAAATTCACGACGAAACAACTATCGAGTTTTGGGGTCGTGAATATCTGGACTCCCGTTCATTTCGGCGGCTGATTCTGGAGCAGTCGCTGAATGTTCGCCAGAATGGTTATGCCCGATTACGCCTGAACAACTATGGCGTGTCCGGGGAAGGCGCGGATTCGGGATGGGAATTATTACCTGAATTATCCGGGGCGGTCCGTCCATTTATTCAGGATGATGGTTCAGAGACTCCGTTTGAGCCTGTACCACTTCTGGCCGCGGACTGGACGCGCGCAGATTTGTATACGCTGGGGCAATGGGCGTTCGAGCGGTATCCGGTGCAGCTGGATGGTGCCGCCGAGGTGCTGTGGCGACAGAATGAGGACCTGACGTGGTGGGGCATGACCCGCGACGATGAGGGACAGGTGGGCGGTCTTGTCGAAGTGCAGCTGCCGAACGGGGGCACCGCCCTGGGCATGACCTGCGCGACGTGCCACAGTGACGTGGTGCATGGCATACCGATCGATGGTCGGGCGGTCGCGGGTCTGGATCGGGGTCGCCTGATGGCCGATGCCGTGGTGGGTGGCGCACCGGCGGACGCAGGGGAAGCGGCGAGCTGGGGTGCAGGTCGCGTGGATGTCACCGCCGATGGGATGTCCAATCCGCAGGCGATTCCTGACTTGCGCGCGATTCGTTATCAGCGACATCTGAACGCGACGGGCGGCGTGATAAATACGTTGCCGGCGCTGGCGGTGCGCATTGAGACGCTGATCATCACGTCACACGGCGGGCAGGTGCGGCCACCGCGTTCGGTGTCTCTGGCGCTGGCGTGGTACCTGTGGAATCTGCAGCCGGTGGCTCGGGGTGATGCGCTGGCCATGCCGCAGCAACAACGGGATGGCAGG
>JAGWVZ010000221.1 GCA_018970625.1 Myxococcales bacterium
CAGTGACTTTCCCTACAGGTATCCATGATACGCACACTGGCTCTCCTCCTTGGCTTTGTATGCGCAGGACTTCTCGGTTCAGCGACCGCCGTGGCCAACTGCCCTCCGATTGACCCCACGCCCGGGGTCGCGGGCCTGGGCACCGCAGCCTCACGCAACGATGATGGTTCGACGGCTGCGCTCGATATCCGGTCGGTGTTCCCCTCTGGTGTGGACTACTTTGGCTCGACCTACACCACGATCTTCGTGAACACGAACGGCAACGTCTCGTTCGGTGGCGGTATTTCTGCCTACACCCCGTTTGCGTTCCCGGTTTCGGGATTCCCGATGATCGCGCCGTTCTTCGCCGACGTGGACACTCGTTCGACCCGATCGCCCGCTGGCGCACTGGGCGTCCGCAACCTCGTCTACTACGCTTTCGATACCGCAGACACCGACGTCGATGGCACCCGGCGGCGACTCATCGTGACCTGGTATGACGTCGACTATTATGATCAGTCGCGCGCACCTGGCGGCAACACGTTTCAGCTTGTGATGACCAACCGCGATGACCGCAGCGTCGGCGACTTCGATGTCGAGTTCCGCTACGACGTCATCAACTGGTCGACCGGCAGCGCGAGGTCGTCGGGAGGCACGAACGGTGTGGGTGGAAATGAGGCTCAGGTGGGCTTCAACGCAGGTGACAACTCCCGCGCGGTTTCCCATCCTTCGTCGCTGACGCCTGCGGTGCTGAACCTCGACACCATCGCCAGCAACTGGAACGACCCCAACCCTGCCACTGCGTGTGAAAGAGGCTCGTTGCGGTACTCCATCGTCTCGAGCTGCGGCAATAGCGTCATCGCTCCGAGCGAACAGTGCGACGACGGCAATATCAACTCGGAGGACGGTTGTTCGGTTTTCTGCGGCGTGGAGGATGGCTGGTCCTGCGTCAACCCGCCCACGGGTCGGAGCACCTGCTTCAACTTCTGCGGCAATGGCGTGCGTCTGGCTGCGCAGGGCGAGCAGTGTGACGACGGCAATACCCGGAACGGAGACGGTTGTTCGGCGAGCTGCCGCCTTGAATCGACCTGCGGCGACGGCCGGGGCGAAGGTCTGGAGCTCTGCGATGATGGCAATCGCGACGCTGGCGACGGCTGCGGCGAGTTCTGCGACGTGGTCGAAACCGGCTGGATCTGCCCTCGCACCGGTGGAGCCTGTACCCCGGTGTGCGGCGACAGCGTGCTGCTCGGTGGAGAAACGTGCGACGACGGAAATGCGATCGCCAATGACGGTTGCAACGCCAGCTGCGCCGTCGAGACCGGCTGGACCTGTGGAGCTCTGGGTCAGCCCTGCACATCCATCTGCGGCGACGGGCTTGTGCGGGGCATCGAGAGCTGCGACGACGGCAATGCGAGCAACAACGACGCCTGCCTGAACAACTGCCAGTCCGCCGCTTGCGGCGACGGCTTTGCACAGTCCGGGGTTGAAGCCTGCGACGACGGCAACGCGAGCAACAACGACGCCTGCCTCAATGTCTGTCAGGCCGCCAGCTGTGGCGACGGTTTCACCCGCACCGGGGTTGAAGCCTGCGACGACGGCAACGCGAGCAACAACGACGCCTGCCTAAACGTCTGCCAGGCCGCCGCTTGCGGCGACGGATTTGTTCAGGGCGGTGTCGAGTCGTGCGAGGACGGCAATGCCGAAGCTGGCGACGGGTGTGGCGCCTGCACGGTCGAACAGGGCTGGACGTGCCCAACTGTGGGTGCGCCTTGCCAGGCCGTCTGTGGCGATGGGCGCATTGTGGGCGACGAGAGCTGCGACGACGACAACAACAGCAACGGAGATGGCTGTAGTTCTTCGTGCGGCATCGAATCAGGCTGGGTATGTGGCGTGGTCGGCGAGCCATGTATCGCCTTCTGCGGCGATGGGCTGGTCGTAGGCCCGGAAGCCTGCGACGATGGAAATGTAGACGCCACCGATGGTTGCAGCGCCACCTGCGATGTAGAAACCGGCTGGGATTGTCCGGTCGCCGGCGCGTCCTGCGAGACCATCTGCGGTGACGGCGTGATCCTCGGAGATGAACAGTGCGATGACAGCAATCTTGCAGCCCTCGACGGCTGCGACACATTCTGTGCTGTCGAGGATGGCTGGGATTGCGAGGTCGCTGGCGCAGCCTGTGTACCAGCGTGTGGTGATGGTGCGCTGTTGGGCGACGAAAGCTGCGATGATGGTAATACGAACGCGGATGACGGCTGTTCGAGTGCCTGCACGGTGGAGGCTGGCTGGCTGTGTGCCGACGTGGGAGCACCCTGTACTCCGGTGTGTGGCGACGGGCGTCTGCGGGGTGACGAGGTCTGCGACGACGGCAATCTGGAATCGACCGATGGATGCACCGCGGTCTGCACCATCGACTCTGGTTACAGCTGCCCGGAACCGGGTGCACCCTGTACCACTGAGTGCGGTGATGGGCTCGTGGCGGGTGCCGAGGCCTGCGACGATGGTGACGTCGAGCCGAATGATGGGTGCAGTGAGCGCTGCACCGTCGAGGACGGTTTCCTGTGCGGAACTGCTGGACGCCCGTGCGAGGCCGTCTGCGGCGATGGCCAGGTTCTGGGAGACGAGTTCTGTGACGACGCCAATCAGACCGACGGCGATGGCTGTTCGGCGGATTGCGCCGTCGAGGAAGGGTGGGAATGTGTGGATGATGGGGCGTTGAGCACCTGCGGTACCACCTGCGGCGATGAACTGGTACGCGGCACTGAGGCCTGCGACGACGGCAACCTGACCGACGGCGACGGCTGCTCGACTACCTGTACCGTGGAAGCTGGTTTTGATTGCACCACTGACGAGACCGTATTGCCTGGTACAACCTGCGACGCCATCTGCGGTGACGGGTTGGTGAGGGGCGATGAAACCTGCGACGACGCGGAGCTTACGCCCGGCGACGGCTGCTCGACGGAGTGCCAGATCGAAACGGGCTGGTCGTGTTCGGAAGAACCAAGTCAGTGTATCCGCGAGGTGGTCTGCGGTGATGGATTACTGGCCGCGAGTGAAGCATGCGATGACGGTGGCCGCGAAGACGGCGATGGCTGTTCGGATGCCTGTTCAGTCGAAGACGGCTGGGAGTGTGTTATCGTCGAAGGCAACACCGTTTGCACCTTCCTCGATGAGGACGGCGACGGCAGCGGCGACGGCGACGACAACTGCATATTGATCGCGAACCCCGAACAGACCGACGCAGACGAAGACACCGTCGGTGATGCCTGCGATAACTGCCCGGATGATGCGAACCCCGACCAGCTCGACTCGGATGAAGACGGCGTGGGTGACATCTGCGAAACCACCGGCGGCGATACAGGCGTCGATGCAGGCGATGCAGGCGATGCAGGCGATGCAGCCGATGCTGGCGATGCAGCCGATGCTGGCGATGCAGGCGATGCAGGCGATGCAGGCGATGCAGGCGATGCAGGCGATGCAGCCGATGCTGGCGATGCAGCCGATGCTGGCGATGCAGCCGATGCTGGCACCACGGACTCCGGCACCACGGACTCCGGAGCCTCCGATAGCGGTGACGATGGCAACTCTGCAGACTCGGATACTGACGCCGGCATTGATGATGGATCTCCCGAATTCAGTGGTGGCAGTCGCGCTGGCTGCTCGGCTGCCCCCGTTGCGGGCGGTCATTGGGTGCTTCCGCTCGTCGGAGTCTTGATGGCCCTGTTGGTGGTGCGCCGCGGCCGCTCAGGTATTTGACCAACAGCCGCGCCGACACTTCACCCTCGGTCCTGGGTCGGCTCCACCCGAACATGGCGAGGAGCTGACTACGGCCACCTGCAAACGGTAGCGTGATCCCGAGCCCCAGGCGGGGTTCAATCGCCACGTCGAGGTCCGAGAAGCATGCTCTCCCACGGCGTCGACGATGACCCGCAGGGCCCCGGGGCCTACCGTCTGCCTCGTGGCTAACAGGACGATCCCTTGCATCGACACACCAACGCGCTATTCGGATACCCGTTTCGACGAGCTCCCGTTCGTCGCTCCTGTCCGGAAAGACGTCATCATGGTCGGCTCAACGAAGACTCAAATCAAGGATGGGATTCGCCATTCACGCGCAGTTCTCACGGTGGCCGCGCGATGCGGAGTGACGATTTTCGCGTTGTCAGCCGGGTTTTTGGCGGCTTGTGGGCAAGAAGGCGCGCCGAGCGTCACGCCCGATGTCCTGGAGGTCGACGGCAATTCTGGCGACAGCGGTGACGTGGGCCTCAATCTACCGTCGTGCGTCGACAACCTCGACTGTTCCGGCGGGGAGGTCTGCCGCGACGGACTCTGCCGGGAGGCTTGCCTGAGCGACGTGGACTGCTCGGCTTCCCGTGGGGTTTGTGACGGCAGTACAGGGATTTGCGTGTCGTGCCTGCAGAACACGGATTGTGGGGACAACGCGACATGCGAGGGCACCGAGTGCGTGTTCTTTTGTGAGAGTGACGACGCGTGCAGCGCCGAGCAGTTTTGCGACGAAGCCACCGGCGCATGCCAGACCCGTGAGTGTTCGGCGCCGACCGACTGTCGTGGCGGGTTTGATTGTCGTGACTTTCGCTGCGTGCCACTGGAGCCCATTATCTGTGAGCCGGGAGACACGCGGTGCAGTGACGCTGCCGACGGGGTAATCACTTGTGGTCGCGATGGTACGGAGGAGCTGGAGGCGCCTTGTGGCAGTGAACAGCTCTGTGTGGAGGAAGCAGGCGATGCGAGCTGCGTGGACGTGTTGTGCGCGCCGTTTGAGATCGGTTGCAGCAGCGCGCAGACCGCCTTCGCCTGCGACGAGCTCGGCGTGTCGCGGACGGAGTTTGATTGTGGCGAGGCCCGGTATTGCGATGCCGGGGTATGCAAGCCTCAGGTGTGCGAAGCGGACACCGTGGTTTGTGATGGCAATCTGGTGGTCACGTGCGATGCGTTGGGGGCTCAGGCGACCGTGCTGGCGTGTACCGAGACCGACGCGTGTCGCGAGAGTGCGGCGGGCTGTGTGTGTGTGGATGGTGTGTGTGAGGAGCGTGTGTGCACACCCGGTACAGGGCGTTGCGTTGGCGCGGCCGCGCAGTCCTGCTCGGCCGATGGTCTGGGGTATGAAGACCCCGTCACGTGTGATGCCGACGAGCTGTGCGTTGCCGGGGCGTGTCTGGAGCGTCGGTGTACGGCGGGCACACGGGAGTGTGTGGGTGAGACGCTCGTGGTTTGCAGCGCCGACGGCACGAACCGAACCGAGACCGACTGCGCTGCGAGCGATCAGCTGTGCACGGCGACGGGAGCGGGTGCGGCGTGCTCGCCGCGGGTGTGCGAACCCGACAGCGTGGGGTGCGAGGTCGATGGCGCGACGGTGCTTACCTGCGACGCCCGGGGTGCCGTGCTAACCGCGGCCACGTGCGCGTCGGGCACATACTGCAACGGCGGCGCGTGCCTTGACCAGCTTTGTGCTCCCGGCACCGGAAATACCTGCGTGGGCGGCGATGTGCAGCGGTGCAACGGAGATGGTTCTGCGTGGGTGCTGGTGACGGACTGCAATGCAGCCACGCAGCGCTGCGTGGGAGGCGCATGCGCCAACATCGTGTGCACGGCCGGAGAGACGCGTTGCAGTGGAGACACGCTCGTGGTGTGCGCGAGCGATGGGCTGAGCGAGACCCGCACCAACTGCGCCTCAAGTGCTTCGTATTGCGACCCGGGTGCACGTGCCTGCGCCCCACGGATCTGCACGCCCGGCTCGTCGCGCTGTCGCGGCAACGACGTTGTGCTGTGCGACGTGCGTGGCGCAGGCGAGACGACGACCAGCACGTGTTCTGCCACTCTGGGCTGCTCGGCGGGAGCGTGTGTGGTGGGTTGCGCCGATGGCATCGTGCAGAGCGGTGAGCAGTGCGACGATGGTAACCGGACTGCCAGCGATGGGTGCGGCGCGGACTGTCAGCGCGAGGTCGTCGACGGCTACGTGGTGATTCCGGCGGGCACGTTCACGATGGGCGCTCCATTCGTCGATGAGCTGGGCGCACGATTCGACGAGTTACCGCATACCGTGACCCTGACGAGGCCCTACCTGATGAAGGTGACCGAGGTGACGCAGGGCGAATGGCGCGCGATCAGTGGTGGTACCAACCCATCGTGTTTCCAGCAAACGACGGGCATCAATTGCACGACTGTGAACGCGAATGATCAGGGACCGGTGGACTGGGTGGACTGGTACAGTGCGCTCGGATTCGCAAATGCGCTCTCCCTCGCCCGTGGTCTGGAAGCCTGCTACACGCTTACGGGCTGCA
>JAGWVZ010000222.1 GCA_018970625.1 Myxococcales bacterium
CTGGTGCTTCTGGATGAGGTAGAAAAAGCCCATCCTGACGTACTGAATATTCTTATACAATTATTGGAAGACGGACGTTTGACAGATTCGCGTGGGCGTACGGTCGATTTTACCAGCGCGGTGGTGGTACTGACCTCGAATCTGGGAGCCGAACAGGCGCTGAAAAAGCAACAGCGCGCCGTAGGTTTCGGTGCAGCCTCGGCGACTCAGACCGCTGTGGATGTTCACGCCGCCGTGACCGCAGAGGCTCGACGTCACTTTCGTCCCGAGCTCTGGAATCGTATCGACGAGGTGCTGGCCTTTGACGCGCTCAGTCGCGAAGAGGTCGCCCGAATTGCACGCCTGCAATTGACGAGGTCGAGCGAACGGCTGTTGCGCGAGCGTGGGATTCAGTTCGCCTGTGGACCCGATGTCGTGGAGTGGCTGATTGAATCTGGCGGGTATGAGCCCACGCTTGGCGCGCGCCCCATGCGCCGTACCATTGAGCGGCTGATCGAGGCCCGCATCGCAGACGAAATCGTGGCTGGCCGAGTCGAAGCTCCCGCAACGCTTGAGCTGCACATTGAAAATGGACTGATGACGATCCGACCGCTTGGGCCCGTTCAGGCTGTGGATCCGGCGTGAGTTCCCTGCGACAAGTGCAGAGAACCACAACATGTTCGCGGGGTGCACGAGAAGCCCGCCGTCAAATCATGTTACGGTTCACTTGTCCGGGACATATGCTCCGGTACCGACGCCAGAACTCATCGCTGCTCCACACGTCGCCGCCTCGGTACACCACATGGATGACCTGCTGAGCCTGTATAGAGACCCCCTGTTTGTCTGGTTTCCTGTCGCGGGAACACTCGTCAGCATGGTGTCGTTTCTGGCGTTTGCGTTGCCACTGACGTGGGTCGCGGCGAGGAATCCATCATGGGCAGAACCATTTCGGATTCAAACCCGCAAGGTGGGTTCACGACCTGTGATCTGGCCCTCAATACGGTTATGGTTACTGAATAATTCCCTGCAATTCATTCTGGTTCTTCTGACCTGGCCACTGACCCGCCTCAGCGGCATCCATGCAGGACCCCTTCCTGTATGGTACGAAGTGGCGTGGCAACTGCTGCTTTTCGTCTATCTGGACGATTTCCTTTATTACTGGATGCACCGGTTGTTTCACTCGCTTTGGCTTTATCGACATATTCATGGGTTGCACCATCGTATTTCGACTCCGTGGGCCATTACCGGCCATTACATGCATCCCGTCGAGTTTATTGCCACTGCGGGTCTTATGCTCGTGGGGCCGCTGCTGGTGGGTTCGCATGTCATTACCCTCTACCTGTGGATTATTATGCGCCAGTGGGAGGCTGCAGAGGGACACTGTGGTTATGATTTCCCGTGGTCGCCGAGCAAATTAATTCCCGGCTCTCATGGTGCTGCTCACCATGATTTTCATCACAGTCGTTTTGTGGGCAATTACGCAGGTTTTCTTCCCTTACAGGACAGAATATTTCATACATTTGCCCGCGGATATGCGGAATACCGGCAGAAGAAAACCTCATGAGCTGGAATCCGACCAGAGTTCGCGTCATCGTGAATCCCCGCGCTGACGGCGGGCGCGTCCACAAGCACTGGCAAGCGCTGCAGCCCGAGTTGATGCGCCGCATGGGCGACGTCAGCTTTGCGTTTACGTCAGGTCCTTACGACGCGGATGTACAGGTGGATGCCGCCCTGCAGGCCGGCTGCGACGTCATCGTCGCCATGGGAGGCGATGGTACGCTGGGCGCCGTCGCCAGCGCCGTCAGTGCAGCAGGAGCGACGTTTGGTATTTTACCCTCGGGAACGGGCGGCGATTTTCGTCGACAATTCGCCTGGGGAACCAGCGTGCTGACCGCAGCTGCTGCGCTCCCGGGACTCCAGCCTGTTCCAACCGATATGGGCATGGTGCGCTGTATCGATGATGCCGGCAATCCGTGGGAGGGCCGTTTCCTCAATCTCGCGTCCGCCGGTGTCAGCGGTCTGGTAGACCGATATGTCAATCGTTCGCGTCGGCTGCTCGGCGGTAGTCTCACCTTCGCGGTGGCTACCTTGCGCGCCATTGTGGCCTTCCAACCCATGCGCGTGCAGCTCACGCTCGATGGGCACGACCTGGGGGAGTTCCCCTCGTCCACGGTGATTGTCGCCAATGGACAGTTTGCCGGCGGAGGCATGCGATTCGCGCCGCGCGCCATTCTGGATGATGGATTGCTGGACGTTGTCGTTCTGCCTCCCACAGGGCTCTGGCAAACGGTGATCCACGCGCGCTCTCTGTACCGAGGCACCCACGTTGACCGAAAGGACGTCAACTGGTTTCGGGGACGCCGCCTGCAACTCAACCCGCTGGAGGGCGACTCGTGGATCGATATGGATGGCGAGGCACCCGGGCAGGGACCCGCCACGTTTTCGGTGCAACCGGGCGCGCTGCGCATGTTGCGATAAAGGCACCTGGCGCGCACCACCACGCACGTTCCCGCGTTGTTGAGAACCCTATTCTTCCATGGCCACAGCGGTCGCCGTGAGCGCCGTGGCGGGTATCCCTCGCTCATCGGCGAGCTCGAGCAGGAGCCTGCCCAGAGCCTGATACAACGGCCCCAGCTCGGCGGCATGGTGCCGCAGCCATTCCCGATGACGACGCACAGTGCTGGCGTCGCCCCGCATCACAGGACCGGTCGCGACCGACGAAAGCGCCCCTTCGGTAGCGTTCTGCGCGCTTTGTGCCGCCAGACGAGCCAGACCCAACTGCAGCGTCGTCGCGTCCAGACCCGCTTTCGTCGCCACCTGACTGCCGGCATGCAGCAACGCAAAAACCCCGTTCCCTGCCAGTACGGCCGCCAGATGATACGCGGACCGCGCGTCATCAGGGACCACCAGAGAGCGACCGCCGGCGGCGTCGACGACTTGCGTCGCCTGCAACATCGCAGGTTCGTCACCAGCGACGCCAAAAGTGGCGCCTTCGAGCGCCGCGACATCTTCGCGAGCACCGCGCAGTGTCTGCAGCGGATGCAACGACCCATGAAAACCAGGCAGACTGCGCAGCGCAGCCACGGGAGTCACACCCGAGCAATGCAACCAGATGCGCGGGCGAAGCTGTTGCGCAGCAATCGCCGACACCACCCGTGGCAGGGCATCATCAGCGACCGCGAGCAGCACGACATCGGCCTCCTTCGGAATGTCGGTCCCCACCGCAACATGGCATCTCCACGCTTCGGGCAACGTCTGCAACGCGGCCTCTGTCCGTACCGACCCCGATACGGACACGCCCGGCAGACGGTCTCGCAGCAGCCATGCGAAAGCCTGCCCTGCCCTTCCAAGTCCGACGATGTGCCAGCGCGTGGCGGGCACGGAGCTGCGGTCAGGCATAACGGTTCCGAGTCAGTCGTCTTGGTAGAGATGATGCTCGCGAATGTAGGCGAGCACGGCCGCCGGCACACGCGTCGCGAGCCACGCCGAGTCGTCGCGGCGGAGCGCGTCCCGAATCTCGGTACTCGACAAACCGGGCAACATAAAGCCGCTGTCAATGCCGGGGCTTCGCGAGCCAAACCGGCCGATCACAAACACATCAACCAGGTGCGAGAGCTCGGGCCACGATTGCCAGCGCGGCATCTGCTCCACCAGATCACCGCCGACGAGCAACGACCATTCCGTGTCAGGAAATTCGGCCTGCAGGGCTCGCACAGTGCGGATGGTTCGACTCTCGCCCCCGAGTCGCTGCTCAACATCGCACAGCTGTACGCGTGGACCGAGCGGCTCAATCGCCTGTCGCACCATCTGAGCGCGGTGCGAAAACGACTCCAGCTCCTTGCCGAAGGCGTGCTGAAAGGTGGGCACCCACCAGATTTCATCGATTGGAAGTGCGCTGAGAGCCCAGGCGCTGGCGAGCACGTGGCAGACGTGTGGAGGGTTAAAGCTGCCACCAAAGAGGCAGACACGTCGGGTGGTCATGTGGCCGGGCCATAGTCAGGAAGGCGCACGGCCTGAATCTGCCTTTCGGCGTCGGGTGGCGTCTCAAGAAGCAGGCTGAGGTCGCTCCAGTCCGCACCGCTGTCGAGAGCAAGGCGCGGGCGTTCAGAGCCGAAGAGCAGATCGATTGCGGGGATCGAGTCAACGAACTCATAGGCATGGGTGCGCCAGGCAAAGTCGGGGCACTCCTGACGGATAGCCCAGAGCAGGGCGGTGCTGGTTCGCACGGGAAGGAACGCGTTCCGGTCGGTGACGTGCAACTGAAAGCCGCGGCAACGCAGGGGGTGCCACTTGTGGAAAGTGGGAAGAAAAGCGAGGGGTCGGAGTACAACACCGGGTAACGCAACGCCCTGCAGTCGCCTGAGAATGGCGTGCGGGTCGATGAACGGTGCACCGAAGATCTCGAAGGGCCGCGTACAGCCGCGCCCTTCGTTCAGGTTGGTGCCTTCGAGCAGACATTGCCCGGGATACACGACAGCCGTATCAACCGTCGGCATGTTAGGGGATGGAAGAACCCATGGCAGGGTCGTCTGGTCGTAGTACAGGTGGCGTCGCCAGCCGACGGCGGGCACGATGACCGGCTTGAAGCCCGGCGTGCGCGTAAAGAAGTCGGAGTATCGCAGGCACCAGATGAACACCTCGGCCATGGTGAGGCCGTGGCGGATGGGGAGCGCGAAGAGTCCAACGAAGGACTCGAATCCGGAGTCGATGAGGGGACCTTCGACCGGGTCAGCGATGGGGTTGATCCGGTCGAGGATTACGACGCGCACGTTGGCCTGACAAGCCGCCCTGGCCGCGAGCAGGCCGGTGGCGATGAACGTGTAGTAGCGGCTGCCTACGTCCTGCAAGTCGATGAGCAGCACATCCAGGCCGTCGAGCTGGTCGGCGGTTGGCGTGAGGGAGTCAAAGGTTGTGCCGTAGAGGCTGACGGTTGGGATACCGGTGATGGGGTCACGATCCTCATGCACCTCGATCATGTCCTGCGCGTCGCCGCGGATGCCGTGTTCGGGTCCAAAGAGCCGAACGACCTCAAACCGGGGGTGACGCACGCAGGCGTCAATCACATGCTCGAATCCTGCCGTGATGCTAACGGGGTTGGCGAGGATACCGACGCGCCAGGGTCTGGCGGTTGCGCCCAGCCAGTGCTCTGGGTCACGCAGAAAATGGTCGAGTCCACTGTGGACGACGGTGCGAGGGCCTGCCGTGCTCATTCGGGCGTGCCACCGTTCGCGTTGGGGGTGTCTTCGCCGATTTCAGTGTTTCGCTTTCTCAACCCGAGGCCACCGAGACCCTTTTTGGAGGGCTCACCGGGTGCGCCGGGCGTGGCCCAGGCTTCGGAGCCATCGCCTTCCTCGGCGTCTGGGTCACGCTTGCCCTGCAGTCGGGCGCTCATGATGTTGAGGGAGTGCGAGAGGTCCGAGAAGTCACTCTTGTCATCGACGGGCCACATGTAGTCCTTGTTCCCGGCGATGACCTCGAGCACGCCCTTTCCGATGTCGCCGAGCGGTGCCAGATACTGGCGGAGCGACGCGATGATGACGACGACGCCGACGAGAAAGAGCGCCATGGCGACGCCCGGTAGCGCGCTGAAGATCTGAGCGAGGGGGCCAGTGCTGCGCGAGAGTGAGCTGATGGCGACCATGCCAACGAGCGGGGCGCCGGTGGCGCCTTCGGCGCGTGTGAGCACGACGGGCTGAACGACGAAGTCACCGGTGGACAACGTCGTCGTGAACACAGTTCCGGGGTCGGATCCGATCGCGTCGGTGAGAGAGACGGCGGCGCCGTTCACGGGTGACAGTGAAGCGCTGAGCAGCTCGTTATCGAGACCACCGGGCATGGTGGTGTTGTGTGCAGCAAGCGCGATGTTGGATCCTTGCATGTACCAGTAGAAGAGGTCCACACGGCTGGCCGTCGTGGCGGTGTCGGTAGCGACGTCATCGGTCACGAAGTTGCCTACGATCACGGTACCCAGAAACGTGTTCGTGCCGTCGATCATGCGCATGACCGGCGCCACACCGATCACAGCGAGCTTGGGTGGAGCACTGTCGTGCTCCCGCCACACAATCGTCCCCGTCTGCATGGAGGGAACGCCGGTCTGGGCAAGGAGTTCAGCCTGCTGTACCGGGAAGAACACGGACATGTTGGGTTTCTCGGGGCCATACCAGTCGCGCATGTCGCGGCCGATGCGAGCGATGACCTCGCCATCGGCGTTGGCTGCGATCACCAGGTCGGGCGCCAT
>JAGWVZ010000223.1 GCA_018970625.1 Myxococcales bacterium
CGTTGTTTCACAAGGCGGCGATGGTGTCGGTAGCCGAAAGTGTTGAGCGGCCGCTGGAGTGTCACGCCGTAAACGGCACGGGCACGCAGGGTCTTTTCGACGCAGCACGACTGGCCGGCGTCGAGCGGATTGTGTTCGCGGCATCGGCGGCGGCGTATGGTCGTCGCGAAGGGCTTCCCAAACGCGAAACCGACGAGCCAGAGCCCGTGTCACCCTATGCGGCGACGAAGTTATACGGTGAACACCTGTGTTCGACGTATACGTCGGTGTACGGTATGGCCGCGTTTCCTCTGCGTTATTTCAATATATACGGTCCTCGGCAGGACCCTCGCGGCCCGTATGCGGCGGTGATCTCGAAGTTCGTCGAGGTCATGCGGGCGGGCAGGGCGCCGATGGTGTTCGGCGATGGCGGTCAGACGCGAGATTTCTGTTTTGTGGGCGACGTGGTGCAGGCGAACCTGCTGGCGTTGCGGGCGCCGGTATCGGCTGCGGGGCAGGCAATCAACATTGGAACGGGGCGGCAGACGTCGCTGCTGGACCTGCTGGACTGTCTGAACGGCCTGATGGGGACGCAGTATCAGGCGCAGTTCGGCCCTGAACGCGTGGGCGACATTCGGCACAGTCTGGCGTCGATCGAGCGTGCCCGCGCCCTGTTGGGCTATGAACCATCGGTCACGCTCAGGCAGGGATTGCAGCGACTGCTTGACGAGGGATAACCCATGGTGGTGGAAGGCGCCGCGTGTCGCCGTCCATGCCGTCGTGCCGAATGGACAGGGCGGACTTCAGACCCGGAGTTGTGATGCTTCTGATTCTGTGCGGCCCATCCGGAGCCGGTAAGTCGACGTTGTGCTCGCTGCTCTTGAATCAGGAGGCTGACTTTTCGCTGTCGGTGTCGTGCACGACACGTGCTCCGCGTGGTCAGGAGGTACACGGCCGGGAATACTGGTTTGTGACCACGGATGAGTTCGAGCGGCAGGTGAATGACCGTGCGTTTGCGGAGTACGCGCAGGTACACGGCAACTGGTACGGCACGCTTCGAACGGTGATCGATGCAGCGCTGGCGCAGGGGCGCTCGCTGGTATTTGACATCGACTACCAGGGCGCGCAGCAGCTGCGTGCGGTCTATCCCGACGCCGTGAGTGTGATGGTGTTGCCACCCGACATGGCGACACTCGAGGCACGCCTTCGCGGTCGGGGAACCGATAGCGATGAGGTGATCGAGAGGCGTCTGAAGAAGGCTCTTCACGAGATTCAGCAGACGGCGGAGTTTGATTATGTCCTCGTGAATGAGCAGATCGAGACGGCCTGGGGAGTGCTACAGTCCATCGTTTGTGCGTCTCGTCACCGTTCGCGAGAGGTATGGCCTTCCCTGCACCATCGCTTCGCGGCGCAGTAAAGTTGCGATTCTGTGGCGGTGTGACATGGGCAAGGCAAATGGCGTCCATGAACTCGTCGCCGGGTTATTGACGCAGGGCATCAAGCCTCCGATAGTGCGCCTGTAGGCAGGAAACTCCCCTTCCCCGGAAAGGTCTCCGCCATGTCCGCTTCCATCTACGCCCTCGTTGACCAACGCGTCGCAGACCTTCGCACCAAGGTGAAGACGTATTTGCCGAACGCGGATATGGAGGTGCTTCAGAGGGGGTACGAGTACGCCCGCATGAAGCACGTGGGCCAGACCCGAAAGAACGGCGAGCCCTACATTGGTCACCCGGTCGAGGTGGCCCATTTTGCGTCGGATCTGGGTCTGGACATGGACTCGTTGCTGGCGGCGCTGATGCACGACGTCGTGGAAGACACCGAGACGAGCGAAGACGAGATTCGGCAGGAGTTCGGCGACTCGGTGGCGTTTCTGGTGGGTTCGCTGACCAAGATTTCGAAGCTGCAGTTTGAGTCGAAAGAGCACGCGCAGGCCGAAAACGTGCGAAAGCTCGTCGTGACGATGAGCCAGGACATTCGTGTCGTGCTCATCAAGCTGGCCGACCGCCTGCACAACATGCTGACGCTCGAGTACATGTCGCAGTCGGGCCAGCAACGAATCGCGCGCGAGACGCTCGATATTTATGCGCCCATCGCGCACCGCCTGGGTATTCACTGGGTCAAGAGCCAGCTCGAAGATGCGGCATTTCGGTTTCTTCACCCCGAGGATTACCGTGCGCTGGCGAGCCAGATTCAGGTGAAGCGGGTAGAGCGCGAAGCGTACGTGGAGCGTGTGCTCAAGCAGGTGCGCGTGCTCATGCAGGAGTCGGGTGTAAAGTGCGAAGTGCAGGGACGGCCCAAACACCTGTACTCCATTCACCAGAAGATGACGAAGTCGAGCACCGATTTCGAGAACATCTACGACCTGACCGCGTTCCGAGTCATCGTGGACTCCAAGAACGAGTGCTACGAGGCCGTCGGTATCGTCCATGCGCTGTGGCGTCCGGTTCCGGGCCGCTTCAAGGACTATATCGCCGAGCCCAAGCCGAACGGTTATCGCTCACTGCACACCGTGGTGCTGGGGCCCGAGGGGCAGCGAATCGAGTTTCAGATCCGTACCGAAGACATGCATCGGGTCGCGGAGTACGGCGTTGCGGCGCACATCGGTTACAAGGAAGGGCGCGCATCCACGTCTATCGATTCCAAGCAACTTCAATGGTTGCGAGAACTTAGCGCAACGGCATCGTCGACTGCCGACAGTCGCACGTTCCTGGATATCGCCAAGACCGACCTGTTCACGGACGAAATCTACATCGTGACCCCCAAGGGAACGGTCGTGGCATTGCCGAAGGGTTCGACTCCGGTGGACTTCGCGTACGCGATTCACTCCGAAGTCGGCGACCACTGCAAAATCGCCATGGTGAACGGCAAGGTGGCGTCTCTTCGGCACGAGCTGAAAAACGGCGACACGGTCAACATCATCACCGCGAAAGATCAGAAACCCCGGCAGGAGTGGCTGGAGTTCGCGGTGTCCACGCGTGCCAAAGCCAAAATCAAGCAGGCCATCGCCAACGAGCGCCGCGAAAAAGACCTGCTGGCAGGGCGGGCGATGCTCAGCGCCGAGCTGATGAAAGCGGGACTGCGGATCGAAGCGGTGGTCAAGCGCGGTGATCTGGCCGCCGTCGCCGAGCTCATGAAGTATCAGAATGCCGAGAACCTGATCGTTGCGGTGGGTAGCTATCGCGTGAAGGCGTCGACGATCGTACAGCGAATTCTACCCCCTGAGACCGCGAGCAAGCCAACGCCGATGGTCGAGCAGGCCAAGCGATTTGGCGAGAAGCTGGTCGATACGCTGATGTTCCGTAAAGCGTCGAAGGACGTCATTCGAGTCAGCGGTCTGGATGGCGCGACCGAGACGACCTACGCCCGTTGTTGCGACCCCGTGCCCGGTGATCCGATTGTCGGCTACGTGTCGCGCCGTGGCAGCATTCACATTCACAACGAGAATTGCACGCGGCGGCATCTGCTGGACGAAATGCGCGTGGTCGATGTGGCATGGGCGCCACAGTCTTCGTCACCGAACGACAAGACTCCCAGGCGCAACGTCATGATCCGTGTGATTTGTCACGATGGCACCGGCATGCTCGCCGAAATGACGCAGGCGCTCGCGAGCAAGGGAGTGAACATTCGCAATGCCATGTGCAGGTCGGGTGCCGATCGTCGTGGACACAACCTCTTTGAGGTCGAGGTCACCGATTCACGGCAACTCGAAGAGGCGCTGAAGATGCTGCGGAATGTGACGGGCGTGATCAGCGCGGAGCGCGTTCGTGGTTAGTCGCGGCGCGGCGCTCGTCCACAGGCTTGACGGGGCACAGGCGGGGCTGTATCCCGCGCGCGCTCTCGCTTGCCGGCTCGTATGAGCCTGACGTCTGCCCAGGAACACTCATGAGCGCTTCTCTGCTTGACCAGCTACGCACCATGACGGTCGTGGTCGCCGACACGGGCGATCTTCAGGCCATCGAGCGCCTTCGTCCTCAGGATGCGACGACCAATCCGTCGCTGATGACTGCCGCTGTGCAGATGCCGGAGTATTCAGCCCTGGTAGATGACACGCTGAAGCAATCCGCCTCGTCGTTCGCTTCGCGCGAGGCGCAGGTCGAAGATGCGATGGACCGCCTCTCCGTCGTGTTTGGCACGCAGATTCTGGGGCTTATTCCGGGGCGTGTGTCCACTGAAGTGGATGCCAACCTGTCATTTGATACCGGGGGCACAGTTCGAAAGGCCCACGAACTCATTCAGCGTTATGCCGATGCTGGCATCGGTCGCGAACGCGTACTCATCAAGATCGCGTCCACGTGGGAAGGCATCCGGGCTGCTGAGCAGCTTGAGCGGGCTGGAATCCGCTGCAATCTGACGCTGCTGTTTGGACTGCATCAGGCGGTGGCGTGCGCAGACGCTGGAGCGCAGTTGATTTCGCCGTTCGTGGGCCGGATTCTGGACTGGTACAAGGCCAGCACAGGCCGGACAGAGTACGCGAGTCATGAAGACCCGGGCGTTGTCTCGGTGACCGGAATCTATCATTATTTCAAGAAGTTCGGTTACAAGACCGAGGTCATGGGAGCGAGCTTCCGTAACGCAGGTGAGATCACCGAGCTGGCAGGATGCGATCTGCTGACCATCTCGCCGGGGCTGCTCGATGAGCTGGCGTCTCGTACGGGTGACCTTCCGCGCAAACTAGACCCGGCGGTCTCTGCAGGTCTACCCATTGAGCGGCTGCAGATGGATGTGTTGCTGTTTCGTGCGATGCACGAGTCAGACCGCATGGCGAACGAAAAGCTGGCCGAGGGCATCGAGAAGTTCGCCGCCGATGGGAACAAGCTTCGTGGTCTGATCCGGAGCCGCTTTGACGCGCTGGGCCTGTAACCGGGCGCAGGATGGGTCAGGAGGGCCGGGTCAGACGATTCCGCCGGGCAGAACGTCGGGCAGGACGATCTCCCGGTAGCTGATCTCAAGGATGGTAAAGCTGCGCTTGCCGCCGTCTGTCCTGATGTCGACGTCATCATCGACCTCTTTGCCCATGAGTCCTGCGGCGATGGGGGACAGATAGTTCAGCAGCCGGCTTTTGACGTCGGCCTCGTCCGCGCCGACGATCGAGTAGGTCACTTCTTCGTCGGTGTCGTTGTCGAGGAGCCTGACGGTGGCTCCGAACGTGACACGTGAGCCGCTGAGGGTGGTGGGGTCGACGACCTGAGCGAGCGAGACCTTGGTTTCGAGCTCTCTGATTTTGGCTTCGATCAATCCCTGTTTCTCTTTGGCGGCATGATACTCTGCGTTCTCCTTCAGGTCCCCGTGGGCGCGGGCCTCTTCAATGGCCGCCGAAATACCGGGGCGATCGACGCGCTTGAGCTGGTCAAGCTGCTTCTTCATGCGAGCGTAGCCCGCCGGGGTCATGGGAAAACGTTGAGTCATGAGGGCTCGAGAGAACGGGTTCAGTGACGCGAGGGGTGGTACTTCTGCAACGGCTGTACGCTAAGGCCGGGGTCTGTGGCGCGGTCGCGCATCGCCATGGCAGCGGCTTTGGCTGCCGCCACCGTTGTGAAGTATGGAACGGAGTAATTCAAGGTCGCTCTGCGAATCGAGCGGCTGTCCTCGATGGCCTGAGCGCCTTCCGTGGTGTTCACCACCATGCAGATTTCACGATTGATCAGACGGTCGAGGATGTGCGGCCGCCCTTCCTTGACCTTGTTGACGTGTGTGGTGGGTACGCCGGCACCTTCGAGCACGAGCGCTGTCCCTGAGGTCGAGACGATCTCGAATCCGAGTTCGTGCAGGGTGCGTGCGATCTCGATGGCGCTGGGCTTGTCCTGATCACGCACCGAGATAAACGCCCGACCTGAAAGGGGAAGTCCATTGTTTGCCGCAACCTGCGACTTCAGGAATGCGCGCTCGAAGCTCCGATCCAGGCCCATGACTTCGCCGGTCGAACGCATCTCTGGGCCGAGGATCGTGTCGACGCCCGTGAACTTGTTGAACGGCAGAATCGACTCTTTGACGGCGAAGTGAGGCGGAATGACCTGCGACGTGAAGCCAATGTCCTGCAACGTCTCGCCGAGCATCACGCGCGCTGCGAACTTGGCCAGCGGGAATCCAATCGCCTTGGAGACAAAGGGGACGGTTCTGGAGGCGCGAGGGTTGACCTCCAGCACATAGACTTTGCCGCTCTGCACAGCAAACTGGACGTTCATGAGCCCGATGACGCCCAGCTCCTCGGCCATGGCGAGCGTC
>JAGWVZ010000224.1 GCA_018970625.1 Myxococcales bacterium
TAGCACGCCGGTAGCCAGCGAGTCGGCATACGCAGCGACCACCACCTCGGGCAGGCCGTCATCATCCACGTCGGCCACCGTTGGCACCGCGATGACGTTGCCGTACCAGACGCCATCCACCTCAACGCCAGTCCACGCCCACTGCTCGACGGGCGCGAACAGGTCAAATTCACCCGGACGCTGACAGCTCAGCTCGTCCGGGAAAGACAGGCAACGCCCTACCTCAGCATCGCAGAACTCCGTGTAATCACAGTCACCGTCATTCTGACAATCGGGGCCCAGCGGTACGCACGTCGCCGACACACACAGTTCGTCGTCGTTACAGCATGTGCCGTCGCATCGTATGCCGGCAGCGCAAAGGTCGACGCAAGCGCCCGCAAGGCACTCCTGCCCTACCTCGCAGCAAGCCGGTTCCAATCCGTCTCCCGCATCGCAGAACAGGCCCGACTCACACGTCTGCAGTTCACAGGCGTCGCCGACACCATCGCTATTGCTGTCGGTCTGTTCGGGATTGTAAGCTCTCTCACAATTATCACATCCGTCTCCCACGCCATCGAGATCGATGTCGGCCTGCCCTGGGTTGATCAGATCAGGGCAGTTATCGAAACCAGACGGAATATTATCGTCATCGGGATCCTGCCAAATCGGGGAAACGCCTCCTTCATCCGTGCCCGAGTTCGTATCTCCGGACACATCGGGCGGCTCAATGACATCCGACGTATCCAGCGCATCCGGGGCATCTTCGGAGGTTTCGGCTCCCGTTGCATCCACGTCGCCCGTATCTCGCGGCTCAGGAACACCACTGTCGTCGCCACACGCGACCAGCGAAGATGCCGCAGCGAACAGACACAGCAAACGGACCAGACCTGTAATTTCCTGCAGCGACTTCATGCGGCACCGTACACAAGGTTAGACGACAGCGTTTCTTCCGGGCCCGTTATCAGATTCTGCCGCCACTGCCGCAGCTTTTTGGTACGCCACTAATAGAAGTCTTTTCCTGTTTCCCGTGAAGAAGCCGCGTCTCGGACACCAGCGATAAAGCGCACGTCGCTTTGACCGTTGCGGCCTCAACAGGCGGTCGCCCATATCGCCGACACCCAGCAGTGAGCCAGTCCAGCGCTCGCAGCACAGGCTCCGCGTCGCGCAACTATCGACCTTACCTGCCGAACAGTATAAATCCTGCGGCGTGCTCCTCTACACGCGTGACAAACCATGAACTTTACATCGCCTGCATGCCGATTTCTGGCGGCATCACTCCTTCTGACATCTGGTCTGGTAGCGTGCGGTAGCGATGACAACCCGGACGCTCAGGAAGAACGCGCTGATGTGGGCCCGGAGTCTTCAGACTCCAGTGACCCCGGCCGAGATGTAAACAGCGGTGTCGGTTGTCAGTCGGGCACGTGCGCAGACCTGACCGCGAGCGGAACGCCCCTTCAGGACGCCGACGAGGACGGCATCCCGGATTGCGAAGAAGGGGAAGACGACACCGACGGAGACGGAAAACCACACTGCACCGACCCGGACAGTGACGGCGACGACCTGGCCGACAACATCGAAGGGACACGGGATTCCGACGACGACGGCACGTCGGATTATCTCGACACGGACAGTGACAATGACGGCATTCGGGACCGTTACGAAGGCAGTGAAGACCCCGACGATGACGGAGTTCCCAACTATCTGGATGCAGACAGCGACGATGACGGATTTCTGGACTCGCAGGAGTTCGGGCGCCAACCGGGCACCGACGCCGGCGCCGTTGACCGTGACGCCGACGGTGCACCTGATCCGTATGACCTCGACTCGGACGGCGATGGTGTCGCGGATGCTGACGAGCTGGGGTGCCCGGAAGGCAGTGACCGCGCCAGAATTGACTCAGACGGCGATAGCGTAACCGACCTGCTGGAAGTACTCTTTGAGTCAGATCCCTGCGACCCGGACTCAGACCTGACGGGCCGCGTCGATTTCTACTTCGTGCTACCTTATGCCACCGGGGACGTGCAGCGCGACACACTGGAGTTCAACACAGCGGTGACGCTGGGCGATGTCCTGATCAACATCGACACGACGGGCTCCATGAGTGGGCAGATCAACAGTCTGCAAGAGGGCCTGTCGGACACGATCATTCCCGGCCTGGCCGAGACTGTGGACAGCATCGGGATCGGCGTGTCGCAATTTGAAGATTTCCCTTGCGGAGAGTTCGGCAGCACGGGTGACCTTCCGTTCGCGCTGCTTCAGCGCATCACCACTGACCCCGCGGCCGCCGAACGCGGCGTCCAGGCGCTGGAGCTTGGCGGAGGCGGCGACGGCCCGGAGTCGGGAATTGAATCGTTGTTTCAGGCCGCTACGGGTCTTGGTACCAACGATTGTCAGACAGGCCTGATTCCTCCATTTGACCCATTGCGTGGTCTGTCCGCTGGCACCGCCGAGGGCATTATCGGCGGTGCAGGTTTTCGTGCCGGCGCCATGCCGATCGTCGTGCATATCACCGACAATGAGACGCATGCAGACGGCGAACGCGGCTACACCTATGGGGCGACGCGCGACGAGGCATACACGGCCTTGCGTGATATCGGCGCGCGTGTCATCGGCATTGCGACCTCCTCGCTACCTCGCCCCGACCTGGAGACGCTCGCCGACCGCACCAGCGCCGAGGTGCCCACGTGCGCCTGGGACGCCGCCCGCCCTGCGGGATGCGGGGTTGGTCAGTGCTGCACAGGTCAGGATGGCGCCGGGCGTTCACCAGCCTCGGACGGCCTTTGTCCGCTCGTGTTCGATATCCGTGCTTCAGGACAGGGACTCGGAACAGCCATCATCGACGGGATCGCAGCGCTCCTGCGCTTCGCGCCGACCGACGTGACCGTCCGCATTCGACCCGATGCCGCTGAGCTGGGGCGTTCAGGTATCAACACCGCGTGTTTTGTGCAGGGCGTGCGTGCCGACGCAGCGTTTGCACGGGCCGGTGCCTGCAGTACCCAGCCCGTCGCCGCAGACTTCGATGGCGATGGGGTCAACGAGGGATTCAGCGGTGTCACGCCGGGCGCCAGCCTCTTCTTTGAGGTAGCCGCCTATAACGACTGCGTCCGCGCAACCACCGAGCCACAGACGTTCTTCGCCTATCTGGACGTCATCGCAGGTGGAGACGTGGTTCTCGACACGCAGCTCGTCACCATTCTGGTCCCGCCGGACATCAAGAACGCGAACGACGAGTAGAATCGCCGCGACGGTGCATCCGCCAGTCCATGCTCACACCACGAAGGGCGACTCTCCGTTTCGCACTTCGTCAACGCAGCGGGTGAACGCTCGCACCATGAGTCCAATGGCGACGGTGTTGCGCCCGCCTTCGGGAACGACAAGGTCGGCAAAGCGGCGGCTGGGCGCCACAAACTGAATGTGCATGGGCCGAACCGTACGATTGTACTGCGCCCGAATGTCATCGAACGCACGCCCCCGCTCTTCAATGTCGCGGCGAATACGGCGCATCAGGCGTACGTCGTCATCGGTGTCGACGAAGATTTTTACGTCCAGCCGATTGCGAAGCTGCGGGTCGGCGAGCACCAGAATCCCCTCCACGACCACCACGGGACAGGGCTCTACGTGCTCCGTCATCTCCATGCGGGTGTGCGTCTTGAAGTCGTACACCGGTTTATCGACGGCCTGACCGCGACGCAGCTGGTCGAGGTGCACACTCAGGAGCTCGTTCTCAAGCGAATCCGGGTGATCAAAGTTGGTCTGTACCCGTTGTTCAAACGGAAGATGGGCGAGATCCCGGTAGTAGGAGTCATGCTCGATCACCGCGCAGGCTCCGGCGGGCAGCGCCTGCCGAATTGCACGCGAAACCGAAGTTTTTCCGCTGCCGGTTCCTCCGGCGATTCCAATCAGAAGGGGCTTCATGGTCATGCGCGTCTTGTACGGCCCGTACGAGCCAGTTTGGTCAGCGAGCCAACCGCCCTCGTGAGGCGACCAGCCGCAAGATGTCGGAACAGCTCCAGCGCTGTTTCATACTTTCCAGCGTACGGAAACCAGAACGGTTCCGACTCGAACCAGGTGGGGGATGAAGTGACCGCCCTGCAATGCACAAACGACATCAGCCCTTCAGCCCCGTGATAACGCCCGAAGCCACTCGCCTTTACACCACCAAAGGGCAAGGTGGGATTACCCACACCAGACACGATGTCGTTGATCATGACCTGCCCCGCCTGAATCTGGCTGGCGACGCGCCGACCACGAGCCGTGTCGCGGGTCCAGACCGAGGCCGTCAGACCATACTGATGGCGGTTCGCCAGCTCGACCGCGTGGGCCTCGTCGCGAACGCGAATCACCGGCAAAACCGGCCCAAAGGACTCTTCACGATACACGTCCATCGACTCATCGACATCGGTCAAAATGGTGGGAGCCATGAACTGTCCCGGCCGTTTCAGGGCATCCGGGCCACCGCAGATCGCCTTCGCCCCACGTTCCAGTGCATCACGAATGTGGCGGTCCAGCGTCAGCATTTGTCGATCGAAAGTCAGGGGGCCCATATCAGCGTCTTCATCGGGTCCGCCCACCGTAATCTCGGCGACCGCTTTTCGGAGCAGCTCGACAAACTCATCGTGAACCGCGTCGGCCACGAGAATACGCTCGACCGAGACGCACATCTGGCCGGCATTCAGAAGCCCACCCCACGCAGCTGCCCGCGCCGCCCGCTGCAACGGGGCGTCTTCCAGCACAATGAAGGCGTCTTTACCGCCCAGCTCCAGCTCGACCGGAATGGGGCGCGTGGCAGCTGCCGTCATCACCCGACGACCTGTAGCAACGCTCCCCGTAAAGAAGATTTTGTCGATGTTTGCCGCACACAGCGCGGCACCCGTCGTCCCATCGCCCTGCACCACCTCGACGACGCCCTCAGGCAGTCCCGACTGGCGAAACAGCTCTGCGATCATCGCCGACGTGAGCGCCGTCACCTCGGACGGCTTCAGCACCACCGTGTTGCCTGCGACCAACGCGGTGAGCACCGGGATGACGGCCAGCTGAAACGGAAAGTTCCAGGGGCTTATCACCGCGACAACGCCAATGGGGAAGTACTCCACCCAGGCCCGCCGCGGCTGAAACACAAGCGGCGTCGACACGCTTCTCGTGGCAAGCACCCTGTGTGCATGTTGATCAAACCAGCTCTGGAACAGTGGCACCGACAACACCTCGGTCATCAGCGCCTCCATTCGAGGTTTACCGGTATCGGCAGCGATGATGTCGACGATCGACTCGACGCGCTCGGTAACCAGACGAACAAACCGGTCGATATGTCGCAGGCGTTGTTCTACCGGGAGCGCCCCCCACGCCGGCGCAGCCAGCCGTGCCCGGCTGACCGCCTGCTCAACCTGCTCTGCCGTCGAAACCGGAAACTCCCCGAGTTTCTCGCCAGTTACCGGACTGTTCTTAACAAACATAACAACCTGTAGATTGCATCCGTTACACGTAACCGGTAATCCAGACAGCGTGCCCTCCCCTTACGCTGCCCGACGACTCATGAAAAGCTCTGATCGCGCAACGGTCCGCAACTCGCCCGGGCAGCGCATCGATCCCCTCCATGTTGTAGAATGGTCAAACGACGGCTCCGGGGTAGCGGTTCATGAGGGAGTTCGCTGGCATGTCGCAGGAGCCGCGCCGGGAGACATCATCGCTGCAAGCGTGGTCGCCGTCAGCCGGCATCATGCTCACGGCTGGGCGAGGATCGAGCGCTGGCACGCCAGAAACGAAGCGGCACATCGCGCTGCGACCTGTAAAAACGCTTCGCAGGGCGGCGGTAAATGCGACGGATGTGCGCTGATCCACCTGCGTCCTTATGCACAGGCGGCAGCCAAGCTCGCTGCAGTCCAGCGCACGCTCAAAGACCTGCCGCAGGTTCCAACCCACATCAAGTCGCGTGGACCCGAATTCGGCTGGCGAAATCGCAGCTTCTTTGTCGCCAGCCGGGACACCGACCGCATGCGGCTTGGGGCGTGGTCTGCCGGAAGTCATGCGTTCGCGCGTGTGGATGGCTGTCTGGCGGTGCACCCGCACATTGAACAGGCACGGGCAACGCTCGAAACCCTGCTGAACGCGCGCCGCCTATCTGCCGCGGCCGTCGATGCGCTCCGCTACGTGCAAATCCGCGCCGGATTTCTGGATTCCATGCTTCTGGAGTGGATCTCCAGAACCGATATCGGCGCTGAC
>JAGWVZ010000225.1 GCA_018970625.1 Myxococcales bacterium
GGCGCGATTCTGCACGTGCACTCGCCGTATGTGACGCTGATTTCGCGGCACTTTGCAGGGCAGGGCGGCGTGGTGTTCGACGGCTGGGAGTATGTGAAGGGCCTTGGCTTCTGGGACGAGGGGGCCGTGGTCACCGTGCCCATCGTGCCCAACCACCACCATATTCCGGCGCTGGGTGCCGCCGTACGCGAAGCCGCCGGCGCCGTGCCCGCCGTGCTGGTGGCCGGCCATGGCATGTACGCGTGGGGCAACACCATCGCCGACGCGCAGCGCCACGTGGAGTGCACCGAGTTTCTGTGCCACATGTTGTGGGAAGAGGTCGTGCGACGCGGTTGAGAGGCGGGGCGCGATGCACATACCCTGGGGTGAGCACCGGTAGGTGCCCGGGGGTCAGCTCTTCGGCTCGACGTAGTGCGCGACCCAGCCACCCTTGTCGGTGAACAGGCGAATGCACTGGATATGCTTGTCTTCGCAGAGGTCGAAGTAGTGGTAGGTGCCTTCGGGCACGGCCAGCAGGTCGCCGGGGTGCACTTCAATGTCGTACATTTCGCCGTCGGTGCCGCGAACCGAGAAAATGCCGCGGCCGTTCACGACAAACCGCACCTCATCTTCGGTGTGGTAGTGTTCCTTGTCGAACTTCGCGAGCAGCTCGGCCAGGTTGGGCATGGTCGGGGTCAGCGACACCACATCGGCGGTCTGGTAGCCGCGCTGTGCGCTAATGCGCGTGACCTCGTCGTTGAACACGCGCAACACGTGGTCCTGATCGGTCTCGGTTTCGAGCTTCGGGTGAGCGGCCAGCTTGGCCACATTCCACTGCTCGAACACCACGCCAAACGGCGCCAGAAGGGTCTCAATTTCGGTCGGCTGCGTCCACTGCTGGCCAGTCGTTTGCTTGGTGACAATCGCCATGAGTATCTTCGGGGGCTTGCGGTCCAGAGAATCGAACTCTTCAGCGCCGCTCTCCTAGAAACACCCGGGGCCTTCGTCAACAGGCGATGCAGACGGCCGCGCGATTACAAAAAGCTCCTACCTCAGTGCTTTCGGGCGAGCGCGGCCTGGAATGCGAGCCGAATGGAGTCGGCGTCGCAGTCCACCATCCGGTCGGCGGCCGACGGGTCCAGCTCCCGCAGTGCGTCCAGCAGACCCTGCTTGCGCCCCTCCTCGCGCGCCAGCCGTCGAGTTCGGTCGTACGCGGTCTCAACCTCCTGCGGGGTCGCGGCGATAGCGTTGCTTTGAATCGCTTTCATGACTGCCTCGCGTGTCTCAACGGGAATGGAAGTATCAGCCAGCAGGGTCGCCAGCGCGTCGTTCGAGTCTTTGGCGTCGATCGCGAGCGCCCACCGAATGCCGGGAAGGGTTTTGGCGGCCGTCGCGTCCACGATCACCACCCCAGCATCGCTCGGCCACGGAATGATCGCAACCCCCGGTATGTCGTGGAAGTGGGTGATGGGTAATTTTCCTGTCACGTCACCCCAGCGAACGCCATTTGCGGTCACGACCATAATCGGCATGCGGCTCCCCACAGCCCACCCATCTTCCCCCTGTCCGGCCCTTTGTCGGCGCGTGGGGCGAAGACGCCGCAGGTACATCCACAGGTGACCCGTCCATGCTCGCACGATCTCATATGTTCCCACTGCGCGCGAATGGTGCTCAATGCCCACCATCCGGTCGTGCAGCAGCGAAGAGAGCGCACCAAACACTGCCGGCTCCTGCTCGGCCATCGCCACAAAGTCAATGCGTCGCGCCTTCGACGGCAATGTCACTTCACGCTGTACCCACACAACGTGCGCCAATAACGCCATGCGCTCCCGAAATCGGTCTTCCCACTTTCCCATATGTACCTCCCAAAGGTGAGCTTCATAGGAGATGTCGTCAACTCGCGGCGCTTCGCGCACTGTGACGCGTCACTTTTTTGTAAAAGGTGCCGCGTGCATTCACCGGGGCGCCGGAATGGTATAGGGAATGCGCGTGCCGGGCGACCGCCGCGCACACCGAATCTCGCTTCCACTTTCTCCCGGCTCTGCATTGTGAATCAGGAACGTCCGTCTGTTGGACTGTTGGTGACCCTTGTGTTGGCGATGCTCTCGGGCGCGGCGCTCTCGGTGTATTACCTGTGGCATATGTGGATGCCTTCGGGTGACTCGCTGTGCGGCCTGAGTGAGACCATCAACTGCCGGGCGTCGTCGCAGTCGATGTTTGCACGGGTGGGGCCGTTGCCCGTCGCGCTGCTGGGCGCGGCGTTCTATCTGGGTGGGCTCGTGCTCGTGCGACGCGCAAGCTCTGGGGACGTTGAAGTGGGACACCTGCGCCTGCTGCACGTGCTGTTCGGTTTCTCGGTGCTGTACTCGCTGTTTCTGGCAGCGGTGAGCGCGGCGGTGCTGCAGACGCTGTGCCCGGTATGCACGCTCATGTACGTCGCGAATGGCGTGGGCCTGTTTGCCACGTGGAAGCTGGTGGGCGAGCCTCCGTGGGCGTCGCTCGCACGTCAGGTGGGTGCACCGATTCAGGTGCTCAGGCAGGGCGGCGTGTGGTTCGCGCTTTTCTTTGCGGCGTTGTGTGTGTTGGGCATCGCCGCCGAGCGTCGCATCGCCGGCCCCGCCGACCTCGTCATCGAGCCGCGCGAGCCCGACGCCGCCCCGATTCCATACGCCGAGCTGACGGCGGCGCATGTGCCGGCGGTCGGCCCCGTGGACGCGCCGCTGGTCGTGGTCGAGTTTTCCGATTTTCAGTGCCCCTATTGCGCGCGTCTGACCGCCTCACTGCACGCCATGCGCGACATATTTGGCGACCAGATGCGCCTGGAATTTCGGAATTTACCCCTCGACATGCATGAAATGGCTCGGCCGGCTGCCCTTGCGGCCCTGTGCGCCAGTCAGGAAGGCAAATTCTGGGAATTGCACGATTTACTGTTCGAGAAGCAGCACGAGCTGACCACCGACGTAATTCTCGCCCTCGGCACCGAGGTGGGGCTGAACGAGACGGCGCTTCAGACCTGCATGAACAGCGAAGAGACCCGCCTGATGCTCGAGGCAGACCGCAACGCGGCCGAGGCCTTTGGTGTTCAGGGAACGCCCACGTTCTTCATCAACGGCGTGCGCTATGCGGGGGGCTATCCGGCGGCTCCCATGGAGCGTCTGTTCCGCAGCATTCTGGCGCAACAGTCCGCCCCGTAATTCGGACGCATCGTTGCAGGGCGGTGGTCAGTTCAGCGGGCTGCCGGTAAGCCCGACGTCGGCGCGGTCAAAGGTCCAGGTCTGCCGGGTGAACTCGCAGGTGACCTCGATGGTGTCGCGGTCCAGGAACAGCTCCTGTACTGTGGCGCGGCCCAGCTCGGCGATGCGGCGCCGATAATAGTCGCGGTCATGAGGGCAGAAGTACCGTGGTTCGCGCTCTTCCAGCACGCGGTGGTCGCCCGCGAGTCGCCACAAGAGGTCGTAGGCGGTCATGCCGTCTTCGATGTCCTGCGAGAGGTGCGTAATCGAGCGCAGCCGGTGTTCGACTTCCCACACGGCGTGCTCGTCCAGACCGCCCAGAATCTGCACCAGGAAACCGCCGGCCCCGGTAACGCCCTGCGAAGTCACGTTGACGCCGACGCCGAATGCCGAGGCGATCTGCTCGCTGTCGTAGAGGTATTGTGCGAGGTCGTCGCCGATTTCGCCGCTCACCAGCGCCGTGGCCCCGACATAGGGCTCGCCAAAGCCCAGATCGCGCACCACCTGAAGAATACCGGAGCGACCAACGGCGCCACCGACATCAAGCTTGCCGTCGTCGCGCAGCGGAACCTCGACCTGCGGGTTGCTGATGGTGCCATAGACGCTGCCGTCAGCGCCTGCGCGTGCCAGCAACAGGCCGGCCGGACCCTTGCCCTGCAGCTGCAGCGTCAGACGGGTCGCGTTCTTGTGCGTGGCACCCAGCAGCAGCGCGCCGGTCAGCAGGCGGCCCAGCGCCGTGGTCGCCACGGGCGAGGTGTCGTGGACGCGCGCGGCCTCGGCGACAATGCCGGTGGACGTGCAGGCAATCATGCGGACCTGATCGTCGAAGGCGAGCGCGTGAACAATGCGGTTGGTGTCGGACATAACCGAAGGCGGTGGAGAGGTTCGAATCAGGGACGCAACAGGCGCAACCAGTCGTCGAGGTAGCGGTTCAGCCGCCATGTACGCACACCGTCGATGCGCGCAATGGCATCGGGCGTGACTTCGTCGAGCCGCGCCAGATTTTCGAGCACGGTGCGTGGCGCCAGCCAGCCCGGTTCGAGGCCGGTGGCCTGCGCGGTGGTCTCGCGCCACAGGTTCAGTCGCTCGACGCGAAGCTGAAACGCCGCGCTGCTCAGAGCGGGCTTGTCGCGACGAAGGGGGGGCTCCAGGGGAGCCACATCGGGTGGATGGCGAAGCAGGTCGCGCAGGTCGTCTTCTTCCATCACGAGGATGGAGGGCTCAAGACCCTGCGGCATGCCGCGGTTCAGCGCGTCCACGCCGCGTTCGGCCAGCTGAATCATGGCCCAGGGCGCCATGACCCGCGATGGGTGGCGGTCCATACGGGCGCCCACGCCGTCGCGCCACTCCCAGAGCGCTGCCAGTCGCGCCAGCGCGTCGCGGTTCAGGTCTTTCAGGCCCTTGAGGCGACGCCAGCCGTCCGGGTCAAACTCCAGCGAGTCGCCACGCAGGTCGGCCAGCGCCTGGCACTCTTCGTGTACGGCGTCCATCCAGCCGGCGGCTTCGCACTCCGACTCGAGCGAGCGCCACAGCGGCACCAGGTGCGCGGTGTCCTCGCGAGCGTACTCCAGCAGTCGGTGCTGAAGTGGTCGCAGCCGCCAGTTGGAACGGCGCACATCCTTGTTCAGACGAATGCCAAAATAGTCTTCCAGAAGACCCGCCAGACCAAACCGCTGCGAACCCAGAAAGCGGGCCGCCACCTGGGTGTCGACCATCGAGGCCGGACCCACACCGAAGTCACGCTTGAGCCCGGTGACATCGTTGTTGCAGCCGTGCATGATCATGCGACCCGTCGTCAGACAAAGCGCCTCGACCACCGGGTCCAGCGCGCCGGGTCGAAGCAGCACCGGGTCCAGAATGAAGTCGTGCGTGTCCAGCGACAGCTGAATGAGGGCCACCGTCGCCCGATACCCGTATTCGCGATCCTCTTCGATATCGAGCGCCATTTCGGCGCCGTCGAAGGCTGCCAGCCAGCGGTCGCAGAAGAGTTGCAGCGATTTGTCGTCGTCCACGACCAGCAGCGTTCGGCTCACCCGGACTCCTTCATGCAGTCAGCGTTGGCTTGCGCCAAAAAGGCGACTCGCCCACGCGCGTCGCCCGGTCTTTTGTTCGTCACCCGAGCTCTCCGGCTCGGCCTCGGCAGCCAACTGCAAGCGCTGGCCCTGCTCGCGGACGACCGTCGCAGTCATACCCGCGACCGTGCGCAACAGAAACGACTGCAGAAACAGCAGATAGCTCATCATGATGAACTGATCGGTCTCTTCGTCGGGCGCGTGCCCGGCCAGCACGTGCTCGAGCGGCTCGAGCACCGACGCCGACGGGTGCGCCAGAAGGCCGTGCAAATCCGCGTCGTTCAGCGCCGGCGGACCGTCCAGCGTGGCAATATCGGCCAGCAGCGCCACCAGCGTCGCGAGCGCCTTCGCCCGAGTCGCCGGCGTGAGCTGGATCGTACCGCCGCCCTGCAAAAGCGGCTCCATGACCGACAACATCGTTCCGTCCAGCACCAGGTTGCGCCGCAACAGCACCGGCACAATCGCATCGCGGCCCACCCGCTCCGACACCTGCTCGACAAATACCGCCAGCCGCGAGGCCGTGTCGTCCAGCTGCAGCAGACGCGCGGCCACCATGTCGGCCACCTGCTCGAAGCGCTGCGACACCACGTTGGCCATGAGTGCGCCGGCGGCTCCCTGCGACTTCACCAACAGCCCACGCACGGCTTCCTGCGCCACGTCACGCGACCGATCGGTGGCACGCCGCACTAGCCTGCGGGTTATGGACTCCGGTCGATCGACCACTGCACCATCCAACGCTTTTCGCCCGGGACTGCCCCGACCCGGGCGTGTGTAACCCAAACGGGGGGGCACGTACAAGTGCAGATCCCCGTGGAGACAACGGCGCTCATCGCTCCAGGTCGGCTCTCCAGAGCGGCGCACCCGACGGCGTCCACTCCCGCATGCGCTGCAGAAGGGTGCC
>JAGWVZ010000226.1 GCA_018970625.1 Myxococcales bacterium
GGTAACCACATTCCGTCGATCAATCCCGAGGGCACTCAGTTGGCTCTGGAATGGTTGTTGCGGCACGACCGCACCCCCTGAAAGCGTGTGATCAATTCCGCGGAACAGGTTTGACAGGGCGTGGTAACGCCCTGAAAAACTCTCTTATTTTGTATGCGGGTGTACGCGTTCGGGTGCGTATTATCGGCAGCCGTCGGTGGCGCTGGCGCGGAACATACGGTTGAGCGGGGTGAGCGTGCCCGATGGCCAGTCGAGCGTGGCGACATCCCACGAATCGCTGGTGCCATTGAGGCGTTGCGGGCCGTAGCTGGCCGCCAGGGTGCCACCGATATAGACATCGACGGTGGCGTTGGCTGCCGTGGAGCTTCCGCCGCCGCCGCTGCCACCCGAGCCGGTGTCGGAGTAGTAGTGGACCCAGATGCGGTAGGTTCCGTCCGACAGCTCATCGACGTTGATGTTCTCGGGGCCCGGGCCCTGCAGGTCGTCGATGTCGAGGAACGGGTCGTCGGTGATATCGCCTGCGACGCCCCAGTCAGGGGTCATGTTGGCGTAGTAGCAGTCGTTGCAGGGGCTGTTTCGGACGAAGTGAAAATCGACGTCCGAGCCGCCATCGACGTCCCAGTTGAGCACGAGCTTGAGGTCGAGCTCGCTCAGCGGCGGCGGTTCCGAGGTGGCGCGAAGGTTCACACGGACGGTCTCGGAGCCTGTGACGTTGGTTCGGACGTCAATGGCGCCGGTTTGCAGGCCGGCGCGTCCGGCTTCGTAGGTGACGGTGACGGTCTGCACGGCCCCGGGCGCGATAACCATGGGCAGCGGTGCGCTGGTCCACTGAAAATTGGCGGGCGTGGGGAAGAACAACACGCTGCCGCGGTCGAGCCGCGAGATACGGAGCTCTGAGGAGCCGCAGTTGGAGATGGTGAAGGTACGCGACTCTGGAATGGGCGAGCCGCGGACGACCGTGCCGAAGTTGAGGGAGGTCGGCGAGACGCGCACGCAGCCCGGTGGGTCGGTGGGGGCAGGTTCGCCGCCTTTCTCGGCCGCGGTGAGCGGAATGATCAGTGGCGAGCTGGGCAGTGAGTGTTCGATGATGAGCGAGGCCTCGGCTTCGGTGGCGTCGCGCGGCTGGTACCCAACGCCCAGCTCATACGAGAGACCCGCGTCGAGCACGAAGTCGGCGGGCAGGATGTCGGTCTGGAAGCCGATGCCCGGTGGATCGATCGAGATGCGCGTGAGTGTCAGCGGCGCGCCGCCGATGTTGCGCAGGGTCACCAGCTCGGTGAGACGCGTGGGGTCGGTCGAGACGAACGAGAAGAAGATGCTGAGTGGGTCGGCGCCCAGCGCGGCTTCGCGGATAGGGCCTGTTCCCGCGTCGGCGCCAGGGATCGCATCGGGCGACGCGGCGTCGGCGGGCGTGCCGCCATCATTCGATGGGGTTCCTGCGTCCTGAGAGCCGCTGGCGTCGCCGGATTCATCGGGGGTCGTCGCGTCGCGGTCAGGATCGGCTGCGCCGTCCTGCTCGCCTTCATCGCCCGAATCACGTCCACCGCTCGACGGTCGGCCGCCGGTGTCGCGCTGTTCGTTGGCACCACCTTCGAGATCGTCGCCAGAGCTTGTCTCAGCACAGCCCTGCCATAGCAGAGCGGCGAATACGGGGACCAGAAGCCAGTTTCGCATTGCGGGCACCAGGGCAGGGCGGGCGACAGCGCGGTCGACCACGTCAGAGAGCCGGTCACGGGCCTCGCTACCCTAGTGCAAGTCGAGCCGCGATCCAAGCGCTACCCTTTGAACGCAAAGCAGGGTACACGACAAGGGCGTTCAGTGACTTTGATGCAACGTTCATTTGTCAGCATGGATAGAGACTCCGGGATGACCCGCAACGAACTTCTGACGCTCATTCAGGCCAGCCCGCTGCTGACAGAGTGTCTGGAGCATGCCCGGCGTGCCGGGCAGGGCGATCCGTCGCACGACGTGTCGCATCTGCTGCGCGTCACCGTTTGGACGCTGCGCCTGATGAGCGCGAACGTGAATCGGGAGTCGGCCGTGATCGCGTCGCTGTTGCACGACGTGGTGGCGATTCCCAAAGACTCGCCGCTCAGGAATCAGGCGAGCCGCATGTCGGCCGGGTACGCCCGACAGCTGTTGAGCGGACGTATTGCTGATGATGCGGTGTCGGAGATTTGCGACGCCATTGAGGATCACAGCTTCAGCCGTGGGCAGACGCCGCGTTCGGACCTGGGGCGCGCGTTGCAGGACGCCGACCGTCTGGAGTCGCTGGGCGTGCTTGGTTTTTATCGCTGCGTGGTCACCGGCGTTCGCATGGGCGCCCGCCTGATGCATGATGACGACCCATGGGCAACGCGACGCGAGCTGGATGATGTCGCGTATTCGGTGGACCACTGGTTTCGTAAACTGCGCCTGCTTTCTGGCACGATGCAGACCGAAGCGGGTCGGCAAGAGGCCGAGCGCCGAGCGGCCACCTACCGCATGTTGTTGCGCGAGCTGGGCGAGGAGATCGGGGTTCAGGCGCCAGACTCGCTTTGATGGCTCTGTGGCGGACGTCGCCGAAAACGGTGCCCGTTCAGGAGCGTCGTCCGTTGTCTGTGCGCGCTAGTCGTCTCCGGTGGGCACCCAGGTGAGCTCTCCTGCGACCAGCTCGCCGCCCAGGATGGACGCCTCGCGATACCAGGTGGAATAGACGCCGTCGCAGTCGAGGTCGCCCCACGCGGTCGTGGTGGTTCGCAGCGTTTCCCCCTCGCCTTCGGATTCAAAGCGGTACACAAACCGATGCCGGTCGTAGAGAATAAAGTCGAGGTCACGCCATTCGGGTGTGTCCCACAGGATGGGCTGCGTGTTGAGCACGCCGAAGTTCTGCGCGCAGGCAGCTGCGATGGCCTCCAGTGGCGGCGTGATGCCGGTGTCGGTCGGCAGTGTGACACCCTCGATGGACCCCTGCTCACGCACCCGGCGGCGCACCACGCGCGCCGCGTTGGCCGAGATGCGATGGACGTTGGATTCGGCCTCGGCGAACAGCAGTCGAGCATCCTGGCGCACGACGGTGTCTCGCATGGCGACGATACAGTCGCCTGAACCCGAAGAGTTGGCCAGCTGCAGGGTGATGGTGGTGTGGTCGGGGGCTGGCTGAGCCGCCGACAGGTACACATGCTCGCCGCAGCCCTCCCGCAGCCCCGCGACGTCGCGGACAGGCATTTGCACGAGCCACTCCAGCGCGCGGAACGAGAGCCCCGCGCGAAGGCGGCTGCTTCCGGACGATGGGAGCACCGGATGTTCGGGGACGGGCTGGTCGGGCAGCTGTCCCCCGGAGAGGGCCACATAGACGAGCAGCGAGGTGTCATGGGCCACAGCGGTCGCGCACCACTCGTTGGGTCGGCAGCAGGCATCACCCGTCTCGTTCAGCACTCCCTCCATGGCCGAGCAGACCGACTCAAGCAGCGGTTGCAGCGCGTCGGCCGGAACAGCGGTATGCGTTCCTGCCTGAATGCGTATCCCGGTCGACTGCGTCGCCAGCATCAACCGTCCGTCGAACCAGCTCATGGTGCTTGCTGGAATCGCAGGTTGGATCGTGGCGAAGAGCTGCGCCAACAAACTTCGGCCACTCAGGGGAGAGCTGCCATTTTCTGCGGTGAGAGTCGCCAGAAACTGCGCGCCGGCCGGAGTAAGCGTCGATGACATCCACAGCTCGTCGTCGGCAGCGGGGGCAAATCCAGAGCCGTCGGCGAGCCCGTTGGGTAGTGGAGCGTCGGGCGCCCATCGAAGGTCGCCTGTCGCGAGCGACGGGTTGGCGGGTGCCAGCGGGACCCAGAGCCAGGCGGACTGCAGGCCTCGCCACTCGGTGGATGCTGCGGTGTCGCCGGGCTGAAAGAAGATGGCGAGCGCGGGATCAGCGCCGGGGGGAAGGGTGACACCGGGGTCGCGCGGTGCGTATTCAGGACTGCTGCCCTGCAAAAAGTCGCGGAGTGGAATCGGCAGCCGACCCAGATACAGGCGACGACGATGCACGGTGTACACATACCGGTCGCCCTGCCAGAAGCCAGGGAGGGTTGCCGGCGTGGGGCCGGTGCCAGGCGCGTCGCCCATGAACTGGGCAAACTGAGAAATCGCCACGTCGGCGTCAGCGCCCTCACGCAAGGGAAATGACATAAATCGGTGGGTATCAGCGTCCCATGCGGCAACAATTAGCCCATCGCTAGCAATGCCAAGCGTATCCAGCTCGCGAGGGATGGCCTGCGAGGCACCCGAATAACCAAATACGCTCTGCAGCAGACGGGCGAGCAGCTGGTGCTGTACAACCCGGTCGGCGGCGGGCGAGTCGCTGGGTCGCTGCATTACGACGCCGTACAACATGTCGGGTGGCACTTCCGTCCAGGCGTCGGCCATGCCGAAGGTCCGCGGCGCCTCTACTTCGACAGGCTGACCGGGTGAGCCTGCGCTACCTGAAGCTGGCGGCGCTGAAGGTTGCACGCCGTTCGCGACGGTATCTGGCGTCCCGGAAGGGCGACAGCTGAAGGCAGGCAGGGCGCCCACAAGAAGAACGGTGGCTCGTGACGCCGAGGACAGCGTGAACATGGTTGGCCGGTTCAGACGTTTGCGAGCCTGCTCGAACGGCGTCGGCTGTATCGCATGGTGAACGCGAGGGCGGCGGCCAGCCAGAGTGGCGAGGCGCTGGTTTCGCGCGCGGTTGTGCAGCCTTCGCCCGGCTGCGTGGTGACGGTGCCGTCTGGCGTCGTGTCGTTGTCTCCGGTGGTGTCCACGGAGCCGGCGTCTGTCTGGCTGCCGGTATCGGACGATGTGCCAGCGTCGGCGTCCGTGTCGGTGGCCGGAGGTTCAGAGCCGTCGATGCGGGGCTCGGCGATGGCGCCCAGATCGGGGCACGCAGCTGAGTCTGCTGGGTCACACTCGACCTGAAAGGCGAGCGACCAAGCTGCCGATGACGGTTCGGTGCCGATGACTTCAGTGCCGGGCGCGAGCGCGAGCGTGTATTGCCCGCCGGGCCGAAGGTCGGCGTTGGGGCGAAGCTGAATGAGTCGGCCCCAGGCCGTGTTGCCACCCCAGCGTGTGCCATTCAGGGCGAAGTCCACGGCGGCGCCGGCATCATCGAGCCAGGTGACGGTGGCGGTGCCCGACCGCACGCCTCGCCCGGCGACCAGCGTGACCCAGCTGGCGGGAGACGCTGCGAGATGTCCCATGAGTCGGCGCGGCTCCTCGGGGAAGCTGTGAATGACCAGGTCTTCGGGCGTCCATTCACCGTGCAGGCGCAGCCATAGCGACTCGATATAGCGCATGGTCGGCATGATCTCGGAGCGCAGGCTGCCCGGGATCGAGGTGTCCATGTAGTGTGCAGCCGTCCACATAAGGTCCTGGCGATGCGCGTCGCCCTGCCCCTCGGCAATGCCAAGCCCCAGCGCATCGTTGACGTACAGGGTGACCATGATGTCGACGGCGCCCTGAACAACCTCCTCGGTAATGCGTTCGTCTTCGAGCACCTCGTATAGCTCGAGCACGGTCTCCATGGGAATCCACGGCGTGGGGATGAACCGAATGTGGCCGTCGGAGACCAGAAAGCCATCGGTGGCCGGGTCGGCGTTCTCCTGCGTGCCGCCTTCCTGCTCGGCGATGTGGTGCAGAAAGATGGAGTCAAAAATCTCGTCCTGCATGCCGTGCGCGGCGACGCCCATCAGGAAAGCGACCCGTTGTCGCGACTCCAGCGACTCCCAGGGCGGCGGATCGTTCACGACGATCCACTGCACGAAGTCTTCGACGAACGGCTCCCAGTGATTGTGCTCGCCGTAGTTGCGGGCGGGTTCCTGAATGTCGCCGCTCTGTGGCCAGTACCCCGAATCGCAGTACGCGGCGCCAAAGACGGCCGCATTGAAGACGGCCGGGTCGTCAAAGAAGTCGCGCAGTTCGCCCGGAGGGAGGTTCTCGATTGCCCAGCCGGTGACGTGCATGTGCCCCCAGATGCCGTGCGCGTGCGCCTGCGTGGCGGGCAAAAGGGCGCTGGTGGTGGCAGCGAGAAGGCCGTTACAGACAAGACGTGTAAACGTATTCATGGTGAACCAGGGGCAGAGGTGCGTGTAGGCACCATGCGCTTGTGGCGAGCCAAGGTCAACGGTAGTGGGTGGGTGTCACGCGATGATCACAGACCCGCACTTAAGCCCGGATTTCT
>JAGWVZ010000227.1 GCA_018970625.1 Myxococcales bacterium
GAAGGAAAGCTCGAAGGAAAGCTCGAAGGAAAGCTCGAAGGAAAGCTCGAAGGCGCCCGTGAATTCGCTCACCAGACCCTGGCTGCGGTGATTCCGCCCGAGCACCTGAGCGATCTTATGGCTGAGCTCGCGGGCCTTCAGACACCGGAAGAGTTTCAGGCCTTCACCATCGACACGCTGCGACGCCATCGCTAGCCCACCGGCGTTACAACTGTCAGTCCGTTATCGCCGCATCGTTATCCCGGCGTGACGGTGCATTGACGCGTCGCGAAACAGGCGGCACGGTCCGATTCCACCCAACGGCTTCCAACACCGAGAGGCGCCCCATGTCCGATCTGCGCGTCAATGAATGGCTCGTTATTCCGGCCTGGGAGCTGTGGTACACCACCAGCCGTTCTTCGGGCGCCGGCGGACAACACGTGAACACCACCAACTCCAGGGTCACCCTGTACTGGGTGCCCTCGCGCTCGTCGGTCGTCAGCGACTTTCAGAAGGCGCGCATCGGTCGCCGCCTGGCCAACCGAATCAATCTGGAGGGCGAGCTACAGGTGCACGTCGAGTCCGAGCGTAGTCAGCTTCGGAACCTCGAAGAAGCCCGCGAAAAGCTCGCTGAATGGGTCGCGAAGGCGCTCTATGTCGCACCCGCGCGCATTCCCACAAACACACCCAAATGGGCCAAAAAGGAACGCCTGAATGATAAAAAGGTGCGTGGCGAAGTGAAATCACTGCGAAAATCACCTTCTGGACGCGAAGAGGGATAAATGACCGATGCACGTTCCACCAGCTGGTGGGGATGGGGTTGGGCCGACCGCTGGCCCGATGCAGAGACCCGATTCAACCTGGCGGAGCTACTCGAGGGAATGCACGGGCTCCGTGGTCGTCCAGCCGAGCCACCCGACATGCACGCCCTCGCATTGCCAGCCTGCCGCCTCGACATTCCCACCGCCCTGCAAAGCTGGGTCTCCACGTCACACGAGGTCCGGGTAAGAGCGACATGGGGCCGCGGCTTCATGGACATTTTGCGCGGCTTTCAGGGTGACTTTTCGGTCGCCCCCGACGCCGTGGCCCGACCCGGCTCGGCTGCCGACGTACGCCAGCTGCTGACCTGGGCGCAATCCGTCAGCGCCGTCGTTATTCCGCGCGGCGGTGGCACATCGGTGGTGGGCGGGGTCACCATGCCGAAGCGAAGTGATCGCCCCGTCGTCGTGCTCGATATGACCGGCATGACCGCGGTGACCCACGTCGATCCCGTTTCGCGGCTGGCGCGCATCGAGGCCGGTGCCACCGGACCACAGGTGCAGGCACAGCTCGCGGCGCACGGGTTCTCGTTGCGCCATTACCCGCAGTCCTGGGAGCATTCCACCGTCGGTGGCTGGGTCGTTACCCGGGCAGGCGGCCACTACGCCACCGGGCGCACGCACTTTGAAGACCTGGTCGCCGGGGTGGAGATGGTGTCGCCCGCAGGCGAATATCACACCCGCGTATTGCCCGGCTCGGGTGCCGGACCCTGCCCTGTCCGCCTGATTGCCGGCTCCGAAGGCACCCTTGGCGTCGTCACGGCGGCCCATGTACGCGTTCAGACAACGCCGGCGTTTCGCAGCCAGGCCTCTGTTTTCTTTGCCGATTTCGATAACGCCTGCGCCGTGGCACGACAGATCGCACAGCTCGGGCTCTGGCCCACCAATCTGCGCCTGCTCGACGCCAACGAGGCCCTGCTCAATCAGGTCGCAGACGGCACCCGGCACGTCCTGCTGCTGGCGTTCGAAGACGATGTACCGACCTCCGACCGACTCGAGCTCGCGCTGAACATCGCATTGCAGGGCGGTGGTTCGTGTCCAGCGGGACCTCGACATCGTACGCAGGCACCCGGCTCCACCTCGAATGACGCCTCTGTCATCTGGAAGAATGCCTTCTTTGACGGCCCCTATCTGCAGTCGCTGTTGATCTCGTTCGGGCTGGTCGCTGACACCTTCGAGACCGCCTGCACCTGGCACACGTTCCCGGCGCTGCACGCTGCGCTGAAATCCGCCACGCAATCGATCTTTGACGCCGCCGGCGGTGGCAATCTGTCGTGTCGGTTCACCCACGTCTATCCGGACGGACCAGCCCCCTACTACACCTTCCTGTGCCAGAGCGAACCTGCAACGCAGGAATCGGTGTGGCGCAGCATCAAGACGGCCGTCAGCGATGTGCTGTCAGCTCACGGGGCCACCATCACGCATCATCACGCTGTCGGTCGTCTGCACCGTCCATGGTACGACACCGAGAGGCCCGCGCTGCTTGGCCCGGGGTGGAATGCCATGCGGAGCGTCTTCGACCCCGCCGGCATCCTCAACCCCGGCGTGCTCACCGACCGCAACGGATAACGTGCCATTCAGCATACTCGTGTGTTGCGCCGTGCCGACACACACCACACACACACGTTTTTCGCGGCGTTCAAACCACACGCCTGCTCTCAACTCAGCATGCGCGCGCTGGCCGGCGGCGGCGAGCCAGAACCGCGAGCAGCGGTAGCGCAGTCAGCCAGAACGCGGCCGACGATGACGAGGTCGTCGAGCAACCTGCGCCGTCACCACCGCCCTGCGTCGTCTCACTGACATCGGGCGCCAGCGTCGTGTCGGGCGCAGCGGCATCCACCCCCGACGACGCGTCGGACGCGGTGCCTGCGCCTGCGTCGGTGACTACCCCGGCGTCGGGTTCCGATGCGGCATCCACGCCGACATCTTCGGTGGTCGCTCCAGACGGGGTCTCATCGCACGCATCACCAACCCCGTCGGCGTCGCTATCCAGCTGGTCGCCGTTGGGAGCGTCGGGGCAGTTGTCCACGGGAGACAGCGCCCAGGCCGGCACCACCTCGCGGGCGCGGGTGACAGGGTTCTGCCATTCCAGGCGCAGACCAGACCCGCCCGTACGCTCAAACATGCGGATCTCAAGGGGATAAACGCCCGGCTCAACGGCACGCGTCGCATCGATACTCGTAAATGCGTGCATGCCATCGTGGTCGATCATCGCGCGCCCGTCCAGCCACAGTTTGCTGCCATCGTCGCTCGTCAGATACAGGCGCAGGTTGCCCGACACGGGCATGCGAATCCAGCCATCGACCGCCACCACGACACCGTCCACCGCCCCGTTCGGGTTGGCGAACGCCGGGCCTTCTCCGTCATCGCTGTCAATCACGTCCACCGTCCAGCGCATGTCGGGTTCACCCAGCGCCTCGCGCTCGGGCACGATCAGCTCAAAGCGTCCCGTCCAGCCCGACACCTGCAACGGCACCGAGGGTCCGTCGGGCCAGCCATCGCCGTCGCGGTCCACGCACGCGTCACCTTCCCCGTCGCCATCCGTATCGGTCTGCGCGCCGTCGGCCACCTCGGGGCACACATCGCAGCTGTCGCCGAAACCGTCGCCATCTGTATCCAGCTGCGCGGGATCCGCCACGGAAGCGCACACATCGCACGCGTCCCCGGCACCGTCACCGTCCGTGTCCAGCTGCGCGGGGTCAGCGTCACGCGGACAAATATCGCACGCGTCGCCCACCCCGTCCTGATCCAGATCGGCGCGATCCGGGTTGGCCACATCGGGGCAGTTGTCACGTACCACCACCGCTGATTGCCAGTACGTGCCGCCATCATGCGTAATTTGCCACGAACCAGACACAATCGAGCCCTCGGGAAGCGCTGCTGCTTCAACGCCAACGCCCGGAGCCCCGGTCTCTGCTGTTCCACTGCTCGCCGTCAATGTGACCCACGACGGCACCTCTCCCTCGACAGCCCACGTCGCAGCGCTCCCCGCGGGCACGTAGAGCGGAAGTGGCTGTTGCACCAGCCCCCCACCCTCTTCGAAGAACACGATGTGCCGGCCCGACTCGATGGTCTCGCGCGATGCCGGCACCTGCGCGATGATCGGGTGCGACGAGACCACAAAAAACTCCTGAGATACCCCGTCGTACAGGGTTCCAGTGCGCTCAATCACCACCTCGTAGATGCCATCCACGACCGACTCGCCCGGAATCACCACCCGCTCCACCGTATCGACGTTGTTGGCCGACGTTCGGGTCGCTGCCGCCGTTCGGTCGTCTGCGTCGAACGACCACGGGTGCCAGATGCCGCGTGCAGGGTCGCGCACGCGGACATTCAGGTTGTTGGCCACCGCAGGCACCGCCGAGTTCTCCCACGACGGCACCGCAACAGACGGTGGGTCCACCCACGCCAGCGTCACCACGATGGGTTCGCCCGGCACGCCCTGCACCGAAAATTCGAACGGGTTAGGCCGCACCCGGTCCAACCCCCGGTACACATGCTGCGTATCGTCCGCCAGCTCGGCGGCCAGCAGCTCCGCGGCGTCGCGCACCTGAATCAGACCATGACCGTAGGCCGGCGTCGGCCGCCCATCGGGTTCGGGCGACAGCGCGGTCTGCACCAGCAGCGCACGCAGCAGCGCAGACGGCATGGTGGCGCCGTTGCGTGCCGCGGCGTACTGCTCCACCAGCAGCGCGGCGGCGCCGCTGGCGCCAGGCGACGCCATGCTGGTGCCCGACAGGGCGGTGTACCCTTCCAGACTGCCAGCCTGCGAGCTGTACACCTCCTGACCACGCGCCACCACGTCCGGCTTTACCCGGCCATCATCCGTCGGACCCCGACTCGACATGCCCATCAGGCGCAGCGACTCACGACCGGCCACCGGATCAAACCCGGCGATGCCGCCCACGATGAGCGCGTTCTTGGCGTTCGACGCACCGATCAGGCAGTCAATGCCGTTCCCGCAGTCAATCGGACGGTCCTCGGGCGCATTGTCAGGTCCCTGACCGCCTTCATTGCCGGCGGCGATGATCCAGATGTGGTCCTGACCGTAGATGGCCTCGTCCACCGCCTGCGAATCCACCGTGTAGCGACCAAAGTCTTCGCCACCGGCCCACGTCCATCGTCCAGTCCACGTCCAGCCGGCCTGCCCACCGTACGAGTGGTTCGACAGGTCAGCCATCTGTGCGATGAACAGCGTGTCCTGAACATTCCGGCCGCAGAAGCTGATACTCACCAGCAGCTCCGAGCCCCACGCGATGCCGCGTCCAGCCAGGTCGCCCGCGCCTGACGACATCATGGTACCTGCCACATGCGTCGCATGGGTGTCATTCGGACCGCAGCGACCCTCTATTACCACGCTCGGAAGGTTAAAAACCCGTCCAGCAAGCGAACGATGCCGGTCATCTACCGTTCCACCATCGACAATACCAATCACAACCCCTTCGCCGGTCAGGCCCAGACCCGTCTGTCCTTCGGGGTAAAGCGCGTCGGCCCCCATCCAGCTGGCGCTCACCGCGTTCAGGTTCTGCAGCTCGCGCACGACGTCGGCCGCGCGCACCCAGCCCGAGCTCAGCGCCACGCGCCATGCATCCACGTCGCCCTGCACCACCCACTCGTGCGTCGGAAGGTCAGCCGAGCCCGACACGACCGCCAGGCCAAAACCTTCGAGCCAGGCCTGAAGCTGTGCACCTTCGATGTCCGACGGTACAACCAGCCACATGCGGCCCGTCACCCGCTGGCCCTGTGCCTGTTCCAGTCGCTGTTGCAGGGCGGCGGTCACACCCATGTCGGGTGCCAGATTCGTCGCGCCCGGCACCGAAAGCGGCGTCGATTCGGGCAGCGACAGCATCACATCGGTACCCAGCACACCCAGCGCCACCGCACCTTCTGCCAACCCTGCACCCGGCCGTTCGTACCCCTCGGTATCCCACCACATCCGAGGCACGCGCCAGAACTGACGCGGCTCGGCGAGCGGTTCCACCTGTGCGGGCAACGGCGACGCAGGACCCGGACTGACCAGCGGGGAGCCCGGTGTCCTGTCTGCGACCCGGTCCGGTTGCCGCTGCACCAGCGGTGCCGACACCGTCGTCAGGTCAGCCGACGACGAATCCACGGCGACATCCTGTTCCGCGCACGCGGCCACAAGCGCACCAACCATCAACAACAGATGAACAGCAGACGGGCGATAGACGATCACAGCAGGACCGGTGTGCGGGTCAGGAGCCGGGACCATAATGTGTTTGCGCGGCGGGGTCTATGTGCAGGGTGACCGCAAAATGGCTGATTTCGCCTTTTGCGGTTCTTGCACGTACGCGGGTGACCACCGCAGACCGGCTGACCCACACCTCGAACACGCCACATGGACCGGTCGCACCGAT
>JAGWVZ010000228.1 GCA_018970625.1 Myxococcales bacterium
CTCCATGGCGTCTATCTGCTCGGTCACTCGCATGGTGCCCAGCGTGGTGGCCATCGACGAGCCGCTCCGTCCTGCGATCATCAGGGCGGTCAACACCGGACCAAGCTCGCGACTCAGCGTCAACGCGACCGTCGTGCCCACCAGCGATTCCGCATCAAACATACGAAACGCAGACACGGACTGCAGCGAGAACACAGCGCCCGAAAATCCGCCTGTGAGAAGCACAATGAACAGCGACCCCACGCCCACATCCTGCATGGCGTCCAGAAACAGGCGAACCCGAAAGGGCGGCAGGAAGGTCAACGCCATGCCACGTCCGGTCAGTAGCCCGAGGCTACCGAGTCCCTCGACCCAGGCGACACCCGTGGCGCCCAGTGTCTCGATGCTTTTCCGAAGATTCATGCTCGTCCTGTCGTTCCGGCTCGCCGGCTTACAGCTCGGAGCACAACTCGTAGGACAGGTTGACAACCACGTCCACGTTTCCGTCCACCATGGACGGCGGAATGGTCAGCTGCGGCAACATCTCCTGCAGACAGGTGTGCAGGTCTTCGCTGTCGATCGCGTCAATCAGAAGCTCCGGTGCACCGACCTGCCCACTGGCATCGATCTCCAGCCCGAGCGTCATGGCTCCATGCAGACCATAGTTGCTCGGCAGCGCATCCAGATAGCAAAGCGACAGCGTCGCCTCGAGCATCATCTGCAACCAGACAGCGCCATCACCGAGCGCGTCACGCTCGCACTCGCTGCGAAATGCGTGCACCTGCGCACGCGGTAGCCCCGCCGCAGCCCAGCTCTGTGACGGAGATGCACCCGTGCGTACACGAGCGTCTGACCATTCGGCCCCCCTCACGCTCGCGTACACGCTGCCGTCCTGAGCGTTCACCAGCTCCACTTCAAGTGGGTGCACTGTCAGTGTAGTCAGGCCCTGCTCGTCGCTCGAACATAGCGACGAGCGAGGGGTATCGATCGACGCCGGCTCAAACACCAGTCGCACCGCGAGCTGCCCCATGGAAGAAGCCCAGGCAAACGCCTCGACCCGGTCGGCGGCAAGGTGAAAAATGACGGGGGATTCGTCACCGAGGGTCCTGATTTGCACCCCATGAGCCACGGTGGCGCCGAGATCCAGCGCCAGCTCCACGGACTGCTGCTGCTCATCAAACGGCAGGAGCACAAAGCTGCCAGGCACCAGCGTCACCTCGTGCAACGACAGAAGCTGTCTGGCTCGTGCGAAACCCCACGCCCATAACCCGGCAGCGTGCGCCAGATCAGGGTTCTCACAGCTGCCGCCCAGACGCGAGACCCGATCGCAGGCCTCGTCCACAAGCTGCCGATAGTCCGGCAGCGTCGCCACTTCCGCAGCGATCACCGGCTGCGCCGCCGAGAACGTGCAGAGCGCCTCGACCGAAGCCACCGGGGCGTCGGGGTCGGCGTACGCGGCGCCAAACGGCACCAGCGCAAGGCTCAGCAGAAAGGAAAAACGAATCAGCATGGACCGTTATCGGCATGACGATATGGAGTCCTGCACAACCAGTTCGGTTCGTTTGTCATTCCCTGCCGCGCAAAGCGTTCAACAGCCGCGAACCCTGCCCGCCACCACTCCGTGTCGGGTCTGCACTTGACCCATCACCGGACACGGTGTTCAAGCCATACGGCTGCTCAGGGTCCGCGCCCGAGCCTCCCACCTTTTCCGTGTCCATTGCCATCCAATGACTCGACACACGGCCAGATTCCCGCTGCCTGCACTTGCAGGGCTGCTGCTCGGTTCAACGCTTCTGGTGTATCCGGTGCAGGCGTCCGAACCCAACGCCGCCCTGCCCGCCATGCCTGAGCCCCCTGCCGGGCACGACGTTCGCACCCACGCGCTGGAAACCCTCACCGCCCAGCTGGATGAGGGCTCTGGAACCGATGATGCCGTCATTCAGGAGCTGGACGAGACGCTGGAGCTCGAACGACGCTTCCTGTCCGATCGCCTTCCCGGCCCACTACCGGGCTTTGTGGGAACCGACGGCATGTACGAAGACGTGTTCGACGAAACCGAGGTGGCCCACGCTGGCATCGACATGAGCGTGACCCTGTTCGACGATTCGCTCGAACCCGCCTCACCGGCAGCGGAAACGCTTGTGATGTCCATGCCAGAGCTGTCCTTTGACCCCGCTCTCATCACGCGGCTACCGTTCGACCTTCAGACCGTTGAGCACGCGCTACTCATTGAGTTCATTGAGTTTTACAACACGGAAGGCCGTACACGCGCGGCGCGGTGGTTTGCGCGTGCTGGTCGATACCGTGCGCTGATCGAGGAGGTGGCCGACGAGCTGGGCGCCCCTCGTGAGCTGCTCTGGGTCGCCGCCATCGAGTCCAGCTTCACGCCGACGGCCCGCTCGCACGCCGGCGCGGTGGGAATGTGGCAGTTCATGTCCGTGACTGCGCGTGAATACGGCATGCGGATCGACCGCTATGTGGACGAGCGCCGGGATCCGGTGCTGGCCACGCGGCACGCCCTGCAGCACCTGCTGGACTTGCATCAGACCTTTCGCAGCTGGCCGCTTGCGCTGGCCGCATACAACGCCGGCGGTGGTCATGTGCGGAGTGAAGTGCGCGAGCACAACGTCACCAACTTCTGGAACATGGACGTCTACGGCTGCATTTACGATGCGTCGCGTCGTTATGCCCTGCGGGCGATCGCGCTGGCCGTCATCGACATGAACCGCGACGCCTTCGGGTTCGAGGGACTGCAGCATGACGACCCGTGGCAGTTTGATACGGTCCCGGTTCCCGGCAATGTGCGGCTGTCGCTGCTCGCCGATGCCGCAGACCTGACCATCGCCGAGCTGAGGGAGTACAATCCGTCGCTGTTACTGAACACAACGCCCGGCTCCGACGAATTTGCGCTGCGCCTACCCGTGGGCAGCACCGCCCGCTTTGTGGAGGCCTACGACGACCTGAGCAGGCGATACGGTCAGGAGCACACCGAGACGGTCGTACTTTTCGGCGAAACGGTCGCCGATCTGGCCGCGGCGTTCGATGTGCCACAGCGCGTGGTCAGGCAGGTCAATGGACTTCAGGGCGACGATGAACCCGTGTATGGCGATACCATCCTGATTCCCGGGACGGGGCGCGAGCGTGCCCCCGCGGAATCTCCGGCCACCCCGGAGGTGCTGGTGCTGCCACCCACCCGGTATGAAGTTCCAGACACGCGCCGCGTGTTCTACGACGTCAACACCCGCGATACGCTGGCGCAGATCGCCCAACATTTTCAGGTAGACCTGTACGAGCTGGCCGCCTGGAACGACGTCGACCCCAACGCGGCCATTTTTTCGGGGCAGACGCTGCAGATCTTCGTTCCGACAGACTTCGATCTCTCGCAGTCCATGGTCAGGCTTGAATCGCAGGTCCTTCCGCTTCACCTGAACTCGGCCGAATACGTAGCCCATCTCGAACAGGACGACGAGCCCGATCCCGCACCGGCCCGAACGCGGCGCTACACGGTGCGGCGAGGCGATACCGTGTCAGCCATCGCGCGACGGCATGGACTGACGACGCGAGAGCTGTTGCGCATGAACCGTCTCGATGAGGACGACTCCATACATCCCGGCCAGACGCTGCTGGTTGCCCGTTGAACGATGCATGGGAACAGCTCGGATGCTTGCCGCAAACCTGCAACGTGCGTATTCTGTGCCCTGCCTTTTTCAGAAGTAATGCATGACCGCCTGGCGCCCTGAAATTTTCGACTTCCTCGATTATCGAAAGTACCTGCAGGCGTATTACACCGCGGCAAAAGAGCACAACACCGTATTCTCGTATCGCTGGTTCAGTAAGAAAGCGGGTTACTCGTCCCCTAACTTTCTCAAGCTGGTCATCGACGGAGAACGAAACATATCACCCGACTCCATCGACCGTTTTGCCGCCGTCCTTGGGCTGAAGGGCGCCGAAAAAAGGTTCTTTGCAGACCTTGTCGCCTTCAATCAGGCCGAAACCGACAAAGACCGAAACCTGGCCTTCGAACGCGTCGCCGCCAGCCGTCGCTTCAAAGCCGCCCGAAAACTCGACCACACCTACTTTCAGTACCTGTCCAACTGGTACTATCCCGCCATTCGCGAAATGGTCGCGCGAGCCGACTTCATGGAAGACCCGGCATGGATCGGACGGCAGCTGGTCCCTCAGGTCCAGCCTGCGCTTGTCGCCACCGCGCTTCAGCTGCTGCTGGAACTGGGACTGGTCGTGCGCGGCGAAGACGGGAAACTGAGCCGAGGTAACCCAAGCATCTCGACGGGGCACGAGGTGCGCTCGCTCGCGATTGGCAATTATCATCGCCAGATGATGTCGCGCGCGGCGGAGTCCATTGAGGCCGTCCCACGCGAACGTCGGGATATCAGCGCGCTCACCGTCTGCATTCCCCTCGACAGGGTCGGCGACCTGAAAGAAAGAATTCAGGGCTTTCGTGAGGTGCTGCTCGACCTGTGCGACCGCTCAGAGAGCCCCGAAGCGGTCTATCAGATCAACATTCAGCTCTTTCCCCTCTCGCTGCCCGAAGAACCCGGATCGTCAGCCCCATGAACACCAGCGCAAACCCGCAACCGCGAACCACGGGCCTCGTGACTCTGGCCGCCGCCCTGCTCCTGTCATCGTGCATGAGTACAGGCACAGATGTCGGCAACCCGGGCGACTTCGCTCCCGACGTACTGCCCCCGCCCGCCGACTCTGGCGCCAGTCAGGACGCCAGCGCCGGTATGGACGCCGCGAGTGAGCCAGACTCGGCCTTTGAGGACGCCTCGACGTCCGACACCACCGAGCCTGCCGATACCAACAGCGATGCAGACCTCGCTGATGCGCCTGATGCCGAGGTGGATGCCGATGGCGACACGGTCGATTCCGACCTGTCCGATACGGATGCACCGGACACGACCCCTGTGGACGTGCCCAGCGATTCCGGTTCGCCGGACGCAGAGGTCGGGCCGGATGCCGAAGCAGACGCGGATGCTTCGGACGCCTTGCAAGACACGGCAGAAGCATCAGACGTCGACGCCGGAACAGATTCATCCGTGGTTTCCGACCCTTATGATGGACGACCCGCAGGGCAGTGCATCCGCTCCGCAGACTGTCCGGGCGATTTCACCTTCTGTGCAGACACCGCTCCCGGCGGCATTTGCAACGGCTGCACGCCCGGCGGTTCGGACTGCCCCGCAGGGACACAGTGCGGTGAATTTGGCGCGTGTCAGCGCGACTGCACCACCGTGGCGGATTGTCCGCTCGGGCTCACGTGCAACAGCAGCGGCGTCTGTGTGCTGTTGCGTTGCGTCGCCGGCGTCTGCCCGGTGCCGCAGTTCACGTGCAGCGCCAGCGGCCTGTGCAATCGCGCGACGTGTGAGTCCGGTACGGCCTGCCCGACGGGAACCTCCTGTGTCGACGCGCTGTGCGTGGAGAACAACCTGCTGGAATAGGCAGGGCGGTGGTCACGACAGCGACCTTGCCAGAGACCAGGCGCGGGTGACCGCTTTCCGCAACCGGATACCGCTCAGGTAGCCATGCCCAGCCGTTGCCGGAGCTCAGGTCGGTCTGGCGAGCGGCTCAGCGCCTCCTGCACGTCGATGGTGCGCGCGCGAACCAGCGCTTCGAGATCTTCGTTCATGGTCTTGTTCCCATTGGCCTTATTGGTCGTCATGATCGTCGCGATGTTGGTGGTCTTGGCCGACCGGATGCAGTTGGCGACAGCCGACGAGGCGAGCAGCGTCTCGAACGCAGCCACTCGGCCACCGGTAATGCGGCGACACAGATTTTGGTTGATGACCCCCTTGAGCACATCGGCGAGCGTGGAACGCACCTGATTGTGCTGCTCGACCGGGAACATGTCGATGATACGGTCGATGGTACCAATCGCGGTGCTGGTGTGCAGCGTTCCGAACACGAGGTGCCCCGTCTGAGCGGTCTCCAGCGCCAGCGACATGGTCTCCAGGTCGCGTAGCTCGCCCACGAGCACAATGTCTGGATCTTCGCGCAGGGCGGAACGTAGCGCGCGCTGAAAGCCAGAGGTGTTCTTGCCCACCTCGCGCTGGGTGACCTTGGCGACGCGCGACTCGTGGTGGAACTCGACCGGATCTTCGATGGTGATGATGTGTGACTTTCGCGTCTGGTTGATGTGATGAATCATTGTCGCCAGCGTGGTGGACTTGCCTG
>JAGWVZ010000229.1 GCA_018970625.1 Myxococcales bacterium
CGCCGAGTGGGGACTCAACCTCTCGAAGAACCGCATCGAGGTCGATACGGAGAAGTTTCAGACCAATGTCCCCGGCATCTTCGCGGTCGGCGACATCAACGTGTATCCCGGAAAGAAGAAGCTCATCCTGAGTGGCTTTCACGAGGGCGCGCTGGCTGCTTTTGCTATCGCCGAGCGCCTGAACGGTGGCGAAAAAGTCAGCCTTCAGTACACCACAACCAACACGCAGCTGCACAAGCGCCTGGGTGTGACGGTGGACCTGAGCTAGGCGGCCAGAGTCGCTCTGCCACAAATGACGTCCGCCGCGTGGACAAGGGCAATAGCAGGGCGGAATTCGGCTGAGCGCCCGCTTGTAATTCGACACCCGGGTGGCTCGCGATTCCGCCGATCATCAGCATCGCGGACAAAGTCTGCTGGTTGGCGTACTACGCGGTCATGGCCATGTATCGCCACACCCCGGAAGCCCCATGTCATCGAAAGACAAATGGATTATCTCTGTCTACGTACTCATCGCAGCAATCGCTCTGCCAGCGACGTGGATCCACAATATCGCGTTCATGAATTTGCCCGATAATGGCGGAGTTTCCGGATTTATCGCTGGCGGCTACGCCAATCCCGCCGCAGCATCGTTGACCAACGACCTGGGGCTCATCGCCATGGCCGCCGTCGCATTCATGATTGTCGAAGGTCGCCGGGTAGGTGTGCGGTTTGTCCCGGCGTATGTGATTCTGTCATTTCTGGTCGCGGTTAGTGTGACATTCCCCCTGTTTCTGGCCGTTCGACACTGGCGGGTGGTGCGAAAATGATAGCCATTTTGTCGTAGCCCGCACGCTGCTTGTGCTCTATCCGGCTATTCATCCAGTCCGTCGACTCTGCTGATTGCTCCATGCGACGCACGATACCCCCAGCCACCGATAAACTCCTGATTCGCGTGCTCTCCCGCCCGCGACGTGTGCTCGGCTTTTTTGCGGCCATCAGCATCCTTGTGCCGGTCGCACTTATCTTCGCGAACGCCTGGATTTTCGGCAGCGTGTTCCTTGTGTTTGCGCTCTTTATGGGCTGGCTTGTCAGGCGCGCTAATCCCCGCCAAACCCGTGAATACAAGGCAATCATCGGCGATGATGCCGTGATTGCCTGGCTGCTACCCTGGGTTTCGGCGTCGCAACCCCTTCCTGCCGATGTTCGCGCCAGCATCGACTGGAGCGTTGAGTTCGAATTCCGTGACGGGACGCGTTCTCAGCCTGGCGCCTTTCGCCTCAGACGCACTCAGGAGACCAGCTTCATTGAAGGCCTGCTTCAGTTAAGTCCCCCGGTGGAGGTCCGCGTCGTGACCCAGGACGGCGAGGTTTGGGTACCACAAACCGAAAGGAGAGCGGCGATTCAGGGGCCATGAAGGGCAGGGCGGCGGTTGATTCCACGCCTGCGAGACCCCGTGCCGCCCCCGTCTCACTCAGCAGCGATATACCCCATCACCCGTTGCCCGGGCACCAGGTCCTGACCGTCGGTGATGGCGACGACGACTTCCAGAATCTTGGTGTCGATGCGTTCCGTCGGTTCGTCGGTGCGCACGTTCTTGCGGCCCATGCGGCGGGCAATTTCCACCACGGTGGCCTGAAACTCGCGCCCTGGATAGGCGTCGGCGATGAGAATGGCGTTGGCTCCCAGGCGCAGCGACGCGATGTCGCGCTCGTCGATATCGATGCGCGCGTGCAAGGTGCGCGTATCGCCCATGACCAGGAAGGGCTCGGCACCGCCAGGCGCCAGAAACTCGCCGACCCGGTATTTCACTTCCAGAATTTCCCCTGCGATGGGTGACCTGATTTCTCGTTGGGCCAGCGCGGTACGCGACTGCTCCACCTGCGCGGCCGCGGCCGTCAGACGCGCTTCGGCGGCGGCAATATCCTCGGGACGGCCGCGGAGTGAACCACGCACCCGAGCCTGCACCGTCTCAACTGCGTGTGCATCGACTTCGGCCTGACGGCGTGCGCGGTCGACTTCGTCGAAGGTGGTCGCGCCCTGCGCCAACAGTGGCTCCAGACGATCCACAATCGACTGCGACAACTCGGCGCGCGCTTCGGCCTCGGCGAGCTCGGCCCGCAACGCTTCGATTTCCTCTCGGCGCTGCCCCTGGCGCGCACGCTCCAGGTCCGCAAGCGCGACGGCCTGATTCGCCTCGGCCACCGCCAGGTCGGCCCGCTGCGTCGCGTTGTCGAGCTCCGCCAGCAGCGCGTTCGCCTCCACAAAATCGCCTTCGTTGACATGAAGCGTGGCAATCACCCCCGACTGAGAGGGTGAGACGCGTGTTTCTGGCGCGACCGGCTCCACCAGGCCAAGCCCGCCCATCCAGTTTCCGTCAGGATGCCGCGTTCGGAAGTCCACGACGCCTGATCCCGCCGTGACTTCGCGTTCTGCGTTCTGAACGTCGCCCTCACGAGGCGTTGTTTGAGGTTCCGCGGTTGCCGCGAAGAATATTGTCGTCAGCATGAACGCACTGGCGGCGCTGAAAAGAATGAATTTGAACGGAAAACGGAATTTCATGCGTGTGCCTCTACAATATGCCCGTCCTCGATGTGAACGATGCGGTCGGCGATGTGAAAAATGCGATTGTCGTGCGTTACGACCACCACGGTGCTGCCGCGCTCCCGCGCCATATCGCGCAGCAGTTCGGTCACCACGCGGCCGCTTTCGGCATCAAGGCTTGCGGTCGGTTCGTCGGCAAGCAGCAGGGGAGGGGCACCGGCGATGGCGCGCGCAATCGCGACGCGCTGCCGCTGTCCGCCCGACAGCTGATTCGGTAGCGAATTCATTTTGCTACCGAGCCCCACGCGGTCGAGCAGCTGCCTGGCCTCTGCCAGGGCGTCCCGCCGAGACCATCCGCGCATCGTCAACAGCATGACCACGTTTTCGACCGCGCTCAGCGACTGAATCAGGTTATGGCCCTGAAAAATGAATCCGATATAGGCAAGTCGCAGGCGCGGAAGCTCACTCTCCCGACGGCCACTCACGGTATCATCGAAGATGCGGACGGTACCGCTGGTTGCGCTCAGGACGCAGCCCATGATGCTCAACAGGGTCGTCTTTCCGCTGCCCGAAGGGCCGGCAAGGAACACCACTTCGCCTTCGTCCGCCGTGAAGGTAACACCGCGCAACGCCTGATACGCCAGCGGGCCTTTGCCGAACGTTTTGGTTACATTCTCTGCAACCAGCACAGGTTGATTCATCGGAACACCATCCCTGGTTCGACCGTACGAACCCGCAGCAGCGCGAGAATGGAGGCCATGATGCACAACACCACCATCCCAACGGCCGAGCTAAGAATCAGCCAGGTCGGCAGCACCAGCGCCAGCTCCGGGCTTCGAATGCCCTCCGCCATTAATGTCGCCAGAAACAGGCCAATCATGGACCCGACCGTGGCGTAACAGATGGCCTGCACAATCAGCAGCGCCACCAGGTCAATCATGCGCGCGCCCATCGCCTTCAGCGTTCCAAACTCCCGAATATTGTCGACCACGGCCGAGAACATCGACAGCGCCACGATGACGAACCCAACAATAAGGCCGAATGCCGAGGATGTACCGAAGGTGATACCGATAGCCGTGGCAGTCAGAATATAGCGGATAATGGAACCCTGAAACTCCTGACGAGTAAGCACCACACTGTTCGGAATTCGCCGTTGCAGCTCAGCTTTTACCTCCTGAAGTCGAGAAGTATCGGCTACCCGAACCAGCACAAAGTGGGTCTGGTCTTCCGGAAGACGCAATATCTCTCTCGCAGTTTCATATTCCGCAAAGGCATAAGCGGGACCAAACGGCAATAATCCCCACGTAAATCCACCGACAACAACCCGGTGGCCGTTTAATTCGCGCACACTGCCGAGGTTTACGCCGCCGAGCTTCAGGCGTTGGGAATCCTCGAAGAAGACAGTGTCGGGCAACCGAAGGTCGGTTGGGTCGCCTGCCACGACGTTCCAGGGACCACCGGCCATGCGGGGCAGGGTGGTTCCAACCAGGGTGACCGGCTCATTGCCGCCGTCCGGCCGAGCGACGAGCGCTCCGCCGAATGCCAGCGGCTCGGCCCACTGCACGCCCGGAGCCGTCCGCGCCTGCGTCAGCGCGCTGATGGCGAGCGGAGCCCCGGCCTGCAGCTGCTCTGTGTACGGCGGCGCAATCCAGATGTCGCAATCCGCACTATCGACGAACATGGTGTTCTTCTGCAGCAGCCCGAGGAATGTCCCAAGTTGCTGATTTACAAGTACAACCGCAAATACGACGCCCAGCAGGGTGCCGATCGACTTGCTGCGGTCATGAAATGCCATGGCCACGCCGGTCGTCGCCATGAGCCGGAAACGTGACCACCACGACGCGCCGCGTCCGCGCAGCGCTGTCCGTGACGACCGCGGCGAACCTGTTGAATTCGCTGGTTTCATAAGCGCACCTCCGCCAGCGGGGTACCCGAACGAAGTTGAAGCAGCGCCAGCGTCAGCAGCCAGTCGGCGTCGGCCTGAATGCCCGTTACCCGTGCCACAAACGCATCGCGCTCGGCCTGGCTCACATCGAGCTGCGTGCCCGTTCCGCCGGCATATCGTTCGCGAGCGACACGCGCGGCGTCGTCCGCGGCGTCCTGCTGTACACGGACCGCCAGCGCTCGCTGCCGCCGCGCTTCCAGCGTATGCCAGGCTTCGAACACGGCATCCTCGGCCGCCCGTCGCGTTCGCTCTTCAGTCAATTCTGCCGCCTGCAGACGAACCTCAGCGGCGCGAACAGAACGTGGAGTACTAAAACTCAGATTCCAGTTTAACTGCAGTGATACCGAGAAAAATGCCGTGGGATTGAACCCTGACGCATTCGTCACAAACTCCTGTGCCACCGCAGACAACGTTGGGTACCACGCACGTCGAGACCTTAGCAGCTCAGCCTCGGCCTGTTGCGCCGTGACATCGGCCTGCGCGAAACGGGCTCGACGTTCAATGCCAGGCATAAACTCCTGCAGGGCGGCGGCGGGTTCCAGCGATGCCGTCAACTCCGGCGCCGCGTCTTCTACTTCCACACCGGTGAGCGTTCGAACGTTGCGCCGCGCCAGCGTGCGCGCCAGACCGGCATCTGCGATGACCTGGTCAGCGGACGCCAGGTCAGCCTGCGCGCGAAGGACGTCGAGCTCGGTCGCCAGCCCTGCGCCTGCACGCGCACTGGCCGTATCCAGATTTTCCTGGGCCGTCTGTCGTGACCTTTCGGCCTGTTCAAGCACAGCATCGGCCACCAGAACCTGAAACCACGCCTGTACGAGCGCCTCTTCCAGATTTTCGGCGACCACTTCCCGTTGCACTTCGGCGCTGGTCGTTTGCAAGGCGCCAGAACGCACCGCCGCCCTGTCTACCAGGTTCAGAATCGGCACCTGAATCTGCGCCGTCAGCTGAACCTGATTCATTTGCGTGAACACCACCTCCGTGGGTGGCGCGGTCGGGCCGCCGGTGGGCAGGGCGGTGCTGACCTCTTCCTGGTTGAGTGTGTATTGACCCGCGACGTTAAATGAAGGGAGCAATCGGGCGCGCGTTACGGTAAGGTCGGCCTGCACCTCGCTCAGTCGCTGGTCGGAATCGGCGATGTCCAGGTTCCACGACTCGGCCAATTGCGCCAGCTCGACGAGCGTCGGGAACGCGGCCGCTGACGGCGGCAGACCGATGCAGAGGCAAAGTGTGAGTAAGGGGATGATTCGTGGCATTAGAGTCGTCTCCTGTGTGTAATCGACTGGTCGCTCATTAATAAGTTCAGCTTCGGAAGAGATGTGGGTAGAAATGCGCTGGTTGGCGAAAAGGTGTGGTCCAGGTGAGAGGGGTAGACGATTCAGTCTTGAGGCGGGGCCAGGCCTTCCCAGAAGACGGACAGGAATCTCTCTGCCTGGGCGTTGGCCTGCGCGATTGCTTCTGGCGTTTCTGAATTGGCGGAGCGTGATGTGTCGTGCGCCATCTGCATAAACACGGTGTGAAAGGCATAACCCATGAGTACGTGGGCGAATTCTGACACATCGGAGGACCTGAGTCGGCCGAGGTTCATCTCGGCGGACAAGTACGACTGGAGGTTTCGGTCGACGATTTCGGCGGGGTGTCCCTGGTCCGAGAATTTGGACGCGATGAATTCCGGCGGCAGGTTTGACCATGCCATCATGATGCGCGG
>JAGWVZ010000230.1 GCA_018970625.1 Myxococcales bacterium
GGGATGGAGGCTGGTAAAATGAACGCTACGCAGAAAACACACGAAGACACAGTCTATCCGGTGATCGACTTCAGTGATGTGCCGACTCCGGCCGCTTTGAAGCCTTCGGTTGACCCATTGACGCTCACTCACCGCAATCTTCGTGGTGGGGACTGGTGGCGCGAAATTCCAGCGTGGTCCGACATCGACGAAGCGACGTTCAAGGACCACAAGTGGCAGGCCAAACAGAGCGTTATCAACCTGAAGCGCCTTACCGAGGTGGTAAAGGGTGTGGTGGCCGACTCGTTCCTCGAGGACGTGGCCGAGGGTCTGAAGCGCGCTCCGATGAGCATGCGCATCAGCCCTTATGTGCTGAGTCTGATCAACTGGGCAGACCCCTATAACGATCCGCTTCGCCGGCAGTTCATTCCGGTGGGCAGCTCGCTGCTGCCGGACCATCCGAAGCTCGATCTGGACTCACTCCACGAACAGGAAGACGCGCCGGTGCCGGGTCTGACGCACCGGTATCGCGACAAGGCCCTGTTTTTGCCGCTGGATCAGTGCCCTGTCTATTGTCGCTTCTGCACCCGTTCGTACGCGGTCGGGCTGGACACGGACGCCGTCGAGAAGGTGGCGCTGCGGGCGAACTCTGACCGTTGGAAGGCTGCCTTTGCGTACGTGGCTTCTCGTCCCGAGCTCGAAGACATCGTCATCTCGGGCGGCGATGCGTACCAGCTTCGACCGGAGTGGGTCCGCGAGATCGGTCACACGCTGCTCAGCATGCCGAACATTCTGCGGATTCGCTTTGCGACCAAGGGTCCGGCGATCATGCCACAGAAGATGCTGACCGACCACGAGTGGGTGGATGCGCTGACGGAGGTCGTGGACCGCGGTCGTCGCATCGGCAAGGAAGTGGTGCTGCATACGCACTTCAACACGGTCAATGAGATCACGACCCACTCAAAGCAGGCGATGGACCTGATGCTGGAGCGCGGTGTGACCGTACGGAATCAGACTGTGCTGCAGCGTGGTGTGAACGATACGATCGAGAGCATGTCTGCGCTTGTCCGTGGCCTGTCGTACATCAACGTGCACCCATACTATGTGTACATGCACGATCTCGTGAAGGGCGTTGAAGACCTGCGCACCACGCTTGCCACGGGGATCATGCTTGAAAAAGTGATTCGTGGCAGCACGGCAGGCTTCAATACGCCAACTTTTGTTTGCGATGCACCGGGTGGTGGTGGCAAACGTGTCGTGCATTCGTACGAACATTATGACCGCGTTACTGGTGTGTCTGTTTACACGGCGCCTTCCGTAAAGGAGGGTCAGTACTTCCTCTACTTCGATCCGATTGACTCGCTGCCAGCCGAGGGTCAGGCACGTTGGGCAGACCGCTCGCAGCACGAGAAGATCGTCGAAGAGGCCCTCGAACTGGCACGGGCGAATCAGGCCCGTCTCGCCCCCTGAGAGATCGCCATGCGCCCATTTACTGAAGATCGCGAGAGTGGGACCGGGGTCTTCAGGACGCTTCCCGGCGGGCTGATGCTGCAGGGTCGTGTGGCGCTGGGAAGCCTGACCACCATGGGGACGGGCGGAGACGCGCAATGGTTCGGCGAGATTCGAGCCAGGCGAGACCTTCAGGATGCGCTGCTCTGGGCAAAGGAGCAGGATCTGCCCGTGTGTGTACTGGGTACGGGCAGTAACACGCTGATCTCGGACGATGGCTTCCCAGGCCTGGTCCTGCAGTTTCCTTCGCTTCGTGACCCCGAGATTCTTCCGGACGGGACCGTCGCGATGGAAGCCGGTCTGGAGTGGGATCGGGCCGTGGAGTGGACCATCGAGAATGATCTGGGTGGGCTGGAGTGCCTGTCGGGTATTCCCGGGCGAGTTGGCGCCGCGCCCATTCAGAACATTGGTGCCTATGGGGTCGAGCTTGCGGACAGCCTGGTCGATGTAAGGGTCTGGGACACACAGACCCATGCCGTGCAGATGATCCCGAAGGCGGAGTGTGCGTTTGGCTACCGGAACAGCCGGTTTCGGGGTTCCGATGCGGGGCGATACATTGTGCTGGGTCTACGGCTTCGCCTCACGCCCGGCCAAAGCGCGCCCATTCGATATGAGGAGCTGCGCCGGGCGCTCGGGGTTGCCCAGGACGCGCGCCTTGAGCCCGCCCGGGTGCGCGAGGCGGTCATGACGCTGCGTCGCTCAAAGTCGATGGTGCTGGACGAGAACGACCCCAACACGCGCAGCGTGGGCTCCTTCTTCGTCAATCCCACCGTGGATGCGGCGACCGCCGACCGCCTTGCAGCTGCGGCCGGCTCGCCCATTCCACGTTATGAACAGGCGGACGGCTCGGCCAAACTTGCCGCCGCGTGGTTGATTGAGCAGGCCGGTTTTCGACGCGGGTACACCGACGGAGCGGCGGGGCTCTCCAGCAAACATGCCCTGGCAATCATCAACCGGCAGCAGGCGCAAACCTCCGACATTGTGCGTCTGGCGTGGCGTATTCATCAGGCTGTGCGCGACACCTTCGGTATTCGCCTTCAGGCCGAAGCCCTGCTGCTGGGTAGTCTTCCGGCAGAACTGGAGCGAGCACGCGTCATGTTCACCGGGTCGGCCACCATCGCGCGCTGAGCAGGTTGTGAAACGATCCGACAAGTCTCGACGCATTCTGGAACAGCTGGACGCACTGTATCCCGACACTCCGATTCCGCTGGATCATACGGATCCGTTTACCCTGCTGGTCGCTGTCGTGTTGTCGGCGCAGACCACGGACAAGAAGGTGAACGAGGTAACGCCGGCGCTCTTCAGAGCAGCTCCGGGCCCCAGCGAGCTGGCCGAGTTGCCTGTCGAGGACATTCTGGCGCTGATCAGGCAGCTTGGTCTGGCCCCGCAAAAAGCCAAGGCGCTCAAGGGGTTGGCGCAGATTCTTGTGAACCGACACCACGGGCAGGTGCCACAGTCGTTCGCCGAGCTCGAAGAGCTGCCCGGGGTCGGGCACAAGACCGCGTCGGTCGTCATGAGTCAGGCGTTTGGCGTACCCGCGTTCCCGGTCGATACCCACATTCACCGGCTGGCAGCGCGCTGGGGGCTCTCTGACGGTTCGTCGGTGGAACGAACCGAGAGGGACCTCAAGGCGGCTTTCCCGGAGTCTACCTGGAACCGCCTTCACCTTCAGATCATCTTCTTTGGGCGGGAGTATTGCCCCGCGCTCTACCATGACCTGACGCGTTGTCCGATTTGCAGTTGGGCTGCCAGCGCAAAACGCGTCCGACAGGAGGTGGACGCCAACCAGAAGCTGCGGACCCGTACGGTTTCGGTGCCGAAGCCGACGACACAGGATCCGGAGACCACGGGGCGAAAAGCCAGGCGTGCTGGTACCAACACGGCCGAGTGAAACAAAAAACAGCGAGGGTGCAAAAATCACGCAACACCGGGCGTGGTTGTACGACTGTGGATGGAAACACCAGACGGGGAGTCTCCATGCGCGCACACACCATCTTTGCGGAGCGATTTTTGCTTGAGGAGCGCTTGTCCCGACGACCTTATGCGAGCGTCTGGCGGGCGGTCGACCTTCGCCGGGGGTTGCGCGTGGCGCTTCGCGTGGTTTCGGTGCTCGATTCTTCAGAAGCTCAGGCGATGCGCCGTGCTCAACGAGAGCTGCAGCTGACTCACGGTCTGAGGGATCGTGGGCTGGTGCGCGTGCTGGCGTGGGGTCAGGACAGCGAACACGGCTGGATCGCGACGCGGTGGGTAGAAGGCGAAGACCTTCGGGACTGGCAACAGCGCGTACTGCCACGGCCGGATAGCCAGGAGGATGCGATGGAGCGTATTGCCGCCCTGCTGGAGATGTATGCGCGAGTGGCACGGTCGATGGAACGGGCGCACCATGCGGGCGTGCTACACCGCGATCTGAGCCCCTCCAACGTGCGGGTCGCTGCGGCGACCGGACAGCCGGTGGTCATTGACTTTGGCCTTTCGCGCAGCAGCTCGGTGACAGACGGAAGCCACCTGACCCGCACGCTGGGCATGGTGGGGTCGCCGCTTTACCTGAGCCCCGAAGCGGTCGCGGGCGTGCCGTGTACACCCCGCTCGGATGTTTTCTCGCTCTCCGCGATGCTGTGGGAGGCGATAAGCGGTCATGCGCCCTGGCATGCATCGAGTGTGCTGGATACAGCGCTTGCCCGGCTTCAGGGCCCACCCCCCTGGCGCTGGTCGGGTCCGCGGCTGCCGCAGAGTCTGGCAGGTGTGCTCGAGGCTGGGCTGAGCACCGCAGAGGCCGATCGACCGTCCACGATGCGCGCGTTGGGTGAGCTCTGGCTCAATGTGCGCGACGATGTGCTCGGCGTCGATCCGCGGCAGCTCGCACAACGCGTCCGGCGCACGATACAGCATGGTCTGGGGTCAGGCCTGCAGGCTCGGCGCTGGTTATCGCGTGGATGATTGTTCAGGTCGGGTTGCGCTCCCGATTCAGGTGGTCCATAACGCAGCGCACACAGACAGACCGAGACGCTGGAGATGGAGATGCTGGGCCCGGACGCAGAGCTGGTACGCCTTCAGGTACTTTACGACGAACACGAGTTTTCGGACGTACACAGGCTCGCGACGACCCGACTGGAGCAACGTGGGCTGAGCAGTTCCGTCGTGGCTGGACTGCGGGGGCTGGCGGGCCTTGCATCCATGCGCATTGGCCGCGCGGACGATGCGTTGGTGCATCTTCAGGAGTCGTTCCGACTGAATCCATCCTCGCGCGACGTCGCGGCTGCGCTGGGGCAGCTGCTGGTGCAGCTGGGCAAGCGCAGCGAAGCTTCGCGGCCATTCGAGGTGCTGCTCGTCAATCATCGGGACGCGTTGACTCCCAACTCCCTTCGTACCGTCCTCACTCATCTGGCGCTGCACTATATGGAAGCCGGTGATGTGGAGCGAGCCAGAGCACGCCTTGAAGAAGGACTCGAACTGGATACGCAGCACCCCGTGACACTTCGGCACCTTTTGTCGGCCTACGAGCGCCTGAATCGGGCGGGAGATGCGCTGCGGGTCCGGCGTAGGCTGATCGAGCGCCTGCCGGACGGTGTTGAGAAAGCGGGCCTGTATCGCGAGCAGGGTCAGGCATTGGCTTCGCTGGGCAAAGACGCAGAAGCGCTCGACAATCTGGTGTTGTCGTGGCGTCTGCACCACAACGAGGCGCTGCTCGACCAGGTGGTAGAGGGCCTGCTGGTCGCCGGCCGTGCGAGAGAAGCCGCCGAGCTTCTGGGGCAGGCCTTCGAAAAAACGCACGACGACAAGCGGCCCGAATATGCGATGCGTCGTGCCGGTCTGCTGGCCGAGCATCTGGGACGGCCACGCGACGCTGCGGCCTCGCTGGAGCTGTTGCTCGACCGTAATCCACAGCATCTCGATGCCTTCGAGCGGCTGGTGGGGATTCTCGCCGCGGCCGAGGATTGGAGGCAGCTGCATGACGCCTATGCGCGCATGATTGCGAGGCTGGCCTCGCAGGATGAACCTTCCGGAGCTGTGTTGGGGTTGCTCTGGCAAAAGCTGGGTGAGCTGTGTCACCGCAATTTGAACGCGCCGTCCGATGCCATGACCGCCCTGCACACGTCCACGCGCTACATGGAGGCGACCGCTGAGCTGGATCGCACACTCGCGGCGCTATGCGTCCAGGTACCTGATCTGACGCCGCATATCGACGCGTTGTCGGCGCTTTTCGCGCGGGCTCCCCACAATCAGGTCGTCGGCGAGCACCTGGCAGCGACTTTGCTTCGGGTCGGAAACTACGATCTGGGGTATCTCGTGCTACAGACTGTTTGCGCGGACGGTGCGGGCAGCCCCCATGCCCGACAAACGCTTCAGCGACTGGTTCCTGCGAATCGCCACGTGTTTGGCGCTCCGCTACATGCGGGTCTTCGAGAGAAATACCTGAACCCGGCGCCACATCTCGGCGCGTTGCGCGCCACCTTCGTGCTGGCGTGGCAGTTGCTGGGTGACTTGTTCGCGCGCACGCTGGACGACTACCAGATCAGCGCGCGTGACCGCGTTGACCCTGCGGCGCCCCTGGTTTTGAACCGCATCATCTCGGATTGTGTCGCTCAACTCGGTATGGAACCGGCGCCGTCCGTTTATCTCTATGGGCGCGTGAATGGCCTGACCTCGGCTTAT
>JAGWVZ010000231.1 GCA_018970625.1 Myxococcales bacterium
CCCGTCACGTATTTTCGGAGTGTTCATGGAGTGGATAACCGTATTTCTGGGTGTCTCGCTCGCCATCGCGCTGTTTTTCCTGTTCAGGAAGCCGGCGCCGATGGTCGAAGCTGCGGCACCTGCTTCCAGACTCCCCGCGTCTGAAGCGAAGGATCAGTCAGCGCGGATTGACGCGCTTCGTGACGATCTTTCCAAGGCACGCGCTGAGCTGACAAAGGTCCGACAGGACGCCGACCGCAAGGAAAACGAGCTGCGACAGCTTCGCGACGACAATAAGTCGGGCAAGCAGAAGACTGCCGATCGTCTGAAGTCGCTCGAAAAGGACAAGGAGTCCCTGACCTCGCAACTGCAGGACCTCAAGCGACGTCAACAGGGCCTGGTCAGCGCCGAGGAGTCGCGCGAGAAGATGCTCCTGCTTGAAAAGCGAGCCGCTGAACTCGAGGCTGAGCTCTCCGACGTGCGCGCTCGGCGTGGTTCAGCTCCTGCCGTGGTGGTCGCGCCTCCGGTTGTGCTGCCGGAGCGGACTGGCGATGCCTCGGAAGCCGAGGACGCGCTCCGACGCGAGCTGCAGCGCCTGAAAGTGCTGCTTCGCGAGCAGGCACGCGAAATGAAGGAGAGCTTCAATTCACAGGTCAGGTCAGAGCGTGACAAGTTTCGCGAAGAGACCGAATCCTTGCGCAAGCGCCTGCGCAAGTCGCTCACGGAGTTCGACCGCGAACGCCGTCGTGCGGATAACACCGATCGTGCCTACATGGTGCTCCGCGGCCAGCTCGAGTCAGCGCTCGACCGGCTTGCCGCGGCTGACAAGTCGGTGCGGCGTCCGGACGCGATCGACCCAGACCAGCTGCGCGCCGAGCTGGATGCGCGACGCGCTGCACGGTCGGCCGAAAAGGCGGTGCGCACGGCGACGCCGGAACAGGTCGCGACGACCGAACCTGTCGTGGAGTCCGGCGGGGAAGTCGAGACCCCCGCGGTCGCTCCCGCAGTCGAATCCCCCGAAGTTGCTGCTGCAGAGCAGGTCGAGCCCGTGGTGTCGGCCGTTGAAGCGTCCGAGCAGGGCTCTGCGGTCGAAGCTGCGCCTGCGGCCGAACCCACTCCTGATGCAGCTGAGCCGGAGAGCGCCCGTGCGAGTCTCGACGCGATCGATGACGATGGCTGGTTCGATGATGAAGTGCAGGCCAAGTTGACCGGTGATTTCAAGACCGTCTGAACGAGGGTCCAGCGTCCGCGTTACGGAGTCCAATGTCCATTGATCTTGCCCCTCTGCATCGGACATTGGCGCAGCGACTGAGTGCGCTGCACTTTACCGGCCCTGTGGCCTATACCTACAACCCGCTGCAGTACGCCTGGCTGCCGCTCGAGAAGTACCTGAACCAGTGGGCGGGTCAGACGGGTCGTGTTCTGCTGCTGGGTATGAATCCGGGACCGTTTGGGATGGCCCAGACCGGGGTTCCTTTTGGCGATGTGTCGTACGCTCGCGACTGGCTTCGCACAGCGGCGCCCGTGCAGCGTCCTCCGGCCGAGCATCCCGCCCGCCCTGTGGTGGGCTACGCCCTGAAACGCAGTGAAGGATCGGGCAAACGACTGTGGGGCTGGGCGGAAGCACGTTTTGGCACGCCGGAGCGCTTCTTTGCCCAGTTTGTCGTGCTCAATTACTGTCCGTTACTGTTTCTGGATGATGGCGGCCGCAACGTGACGCCCGACAAGCTCCTGGCTCCCGAGCGCGCCGCGCTGGAGTCGACCTGCGATGAGAGTCTGGCGGCGATGGTCCGTCTGCTGGCTCCGAGCCAGATCTTCGGCATTGGGGGATATGCGGCGCAGAGTACTCGACGCGCGCTCGGAGACGGCTTTACCGTCGGGCAGCTGTTGCACCCGAGCCCCGCGAACCCGGCTGCGAATCGGGATTGGGTAGGAACGGTGGAACGTCAGCTTCGCGAGGCAGGTGTTGTCGTGCCAGACGGAGGCTCAGCGCCAGTTTCGGTAGTCGATGGTGGGGAAGATCGGTGAACGGCTCTCGAGCGCTGTGGTGAGCGCGTCGAGCGACTCAGGCGACGGTGCGTCCAGAGCGCTGAGCAGGTCGTGCAGGTTCTGTACGTGGTCGCGTGTGCGCTGCACCGCGTAGTCCACGGCGGTGTTGGTTTTGATGATGAACGCCCAGTCGCTGGACTGCGCCAGCAGGAGCTCTCGTGCCGCCTGATTCAAGGCGCGACGCTCGTTGTTCGAGGGGGCTACAAAGCGGCGCGCTGCTTGTTGCATGCGATCTTCGGCGTGGTGCAGAAGCGGATAAATCCACGCGTTTTCAGGATTCAGCCAGACGGAGTAATAGCCGTTTTCCCCCCAGCTGGACGGGGATGGGTCTGCGCATTGTTGAATGGGCCATCGCTGCAGCCAGGCACTGGGTGTGACAGCGTGAATGTCAGAATGCCGGGCTGCCTCACGCAACACCGCTTCCAGAAATTCGGGCCCTTCGAACCACCAGTGGCCAAACAGTTCCGCGTCGTAGGGGCTGGTGATGACCGGCTCGATGTCGAGGAAGCGGGATGCGTCACGTGCCTGCTTCCTCCTTCCCTCGACGAAGTGGCGGGCATGCTCGCGCACTCGCTCCATGGCTACCCGACGCACATAGGGCAGCTTTGTGACACCTTCGCCTTTGCCCGTGACGCGGTAGTATTTGACGCCCGTATCCATTCGGATGCCGTCGGGGTGGATGTACGGGGCGATGGTATCGAGGGGGAGGTCGAACCCCAGGTCGCGGTAGAATTCGCGGTACGCGAAATCGCCCGGATACCCTTCGGTGGACGACCAGACCTGCTGCGAGGATTCGGGGTCACGCGCGAAAAATGCAGTCCCCGAGGGGGCGACAATCGGTGCCCAGGTGCCGCGGAGCGGCCGCGCGCTGGCGTTCTCCACCGCGTGGGTATCGACAAAAGTGTATCGAACTCCAGCCTCTGCGAGCATCGCATCAACGCCGGGCCAGTAGGCACACTCGCCCATCCACATGCCGCGGGCGACCGTACCTGTTCGCTCGTAGAACTGCTCTGCCGAGGTGACGATCTGGGCTCGACGGCTGGATTCATGCTTCATGAGCGGCAGGAACCCGTGCGTTCCGACGCAGGTGATGACTTCGATGCGCCCTTCGCGATGGAGCTCGACAAACGCACCAAACAGGTCGCGACCCAGACGGCGATAAAGAGCCAGCTGTGTCTGGAAGCGTTCCAGATAGAACAGCGCGAGCGGGTGATAATCCGGAGATTTGGCGGTGCGAGCGACCTCTTGTTCGCACAGCCGGGTGAGCTTCACCAGATGGCGTTCGAATCGGTCGCGAAGGAGCTCATCATCGAGCATCGCGATCAGCGGTTGGCTGAACGAGATGGTGAGGGCGCCGGGGACGCGGTCGGCGCGCAAACGATGCAGGACCTCGAGAAGCGGCAGATAGGTCTCGCTGATCGCCTCGAAGAGCCAGTTTTCTTCCAGGTGAAAGTCGTTCTCCGGGTGTCGAACGAACGGAAGGTGTGCGTGCAGAACAATCTGAAAGGCGCCGCTCATACGGACACCTTGGTCAAGGGGCGATTCGACGATGACGGGTGGAAGGGTCGGGTTGCCCGCAGTGGCACAGAGGGTGAACGCTCTGGACCTGACACTTCACGAACATCGAATTCGTCACTGATATGAAGCCACACCGTGGGTGCGTCTCCATGATGATTTGCGGGCAACGTGACGAGCGCCGAGGTTTGTGCCGGCTGACCCTCCACCAGAAGTACCGCCTTGACCTGCAGCCCAGCCGAGGGCAGCTCCACAAAACGTACGGCCTCATGACTGCCGACCTGTGTACGAAGGACCAGCTGTTCGCTGGCATCCCGGAGCTCCAGAAGAGCGACATCGCGCACTGGTTCCCAGAACACCACACATCGATGCGGGTCGATCGGAAGCAGGGTCAGAGGCGCAGGGACAACGGGCATCGACCGTGCTTGTTCGTTCATGCGTGGTTGAACCATCGAGACAGGCAGGAAACGGTAGCCAGAGCAGACCTCGCTTGTCGTAGCGCAGCGAGCGAGATTCTGAAAGGGGCAAAGCTGGTCTTTGCACGCTGTTTTGACCATGTTTGCGAACGATGGCTGAGTTTGCACGGTCGTGATGGTTGGGCTACGCGGACACCATGAGAAAAATTCGTATTCTTCTGGCCGATGACCATCAGCTCGTTCGTGAGGGACTCCGGACGTTGCTGACGCGCGCCCCTGATATGGACGTCGTGGCTGAGGCCGACCACGGCGACGCAGCCGTCGAGCGGGCGCTTGCGCTGGGTCCTGATATTGCTGTGCTCGACATCAGCCTGCCAGGTGCCGATGGCATCGAGGCGGCGCGACGAATCACGCGCGCGCGGCCTGACATCCGTTGTGTCATGCTGACCATGTACGACGACGCTGCCAATGTGGAGCGTGCATTGCGAGCCGGCGCGAAGGGGTACATTCTAAAGGATGCCGGTATTGGAACGCTCCTGGATGCGTTGCGGGCCGTACATGGCGGCCAGATGTGGCTGTCTCCGCAAGTGTCGGGCTATGGGTTATCGGGCTCTCTGGCTGCAGGAGATGCACCTGGCGATCCGTTGACCGACCGCGAACGCGAGATCGTTCGCCTGCTCGCCGAAGGGTATGACAGCCGCGGAATTGGGGACCTTCTGGGGCTCCGCATGAAGACGGTGCAGAATCACCGCACGCGCATCATGGAGAAGCTGAACGTGCAGACCACGCAGGCGCTGGTTCGCTATGCGTTTCGATCGGGCATCGCTCGTTGATTGCGAGACGCGGGTGGGCGCGATACTGTTCGTCTCACGATCACAGGCTGCATGCATGACGGCGAGGACCAATGAAGGCGCACGCAATCGAAGGCGATTTCAAGGGATGGGTAAACAATGCGTTGAGACAGGCAGCGCTCTTCGCGAGCTATGACGCCGCGATGCTCGAACGGGTGGTTCAACTGGCGAAGCTGTTCGAGGTGCCGCCGGGCGAAGTGTTCATTCGGGAGGGAGAGACGGCCGATTGTTTCTACCTGCTGTTGATGGGCGAGGCGATCGTCCAAACCGTGGAGGCCGAGTCGGGTGCCCTGATTGAGCTGAGCCGGGTGCGTCCTGTCGAGCCGCTCGGCGAGCTTGCGTTTCTGGGTGGAACGCCGCGCACTGCCACCGTAGTCGCTGCCCGAAATACCTACCTGCTGGGCTTCGATGAGCCCGCGTTCGACTCGATGATGGACCGGCTGCCAGGGTTTGCGCGACGCCTGGGTAGAGTGTCAGCGGAACGCCTTCAGGCGGTATCCCGACGAGTGGGCCTGCCCGAAATCACACGCGCCGAGCTGCAGGTGCCCGAAAAAGACGTCGTGGCGCTACTTCCCGCAGAGATGATTCAGGAGTTCCGACTGATTCCGCTGCGCCGCGAAGCCGACGCCGTCGTGGTGGGATTTGTGGACAGACCCCATCGCCAGCTCGTCGATGTCGTACGCCGCTCCCTGTCGGGCGCCAGGCTGACCCCGGTTCGCATCGCGTCTCACGACTTTGAAGACCTTGCCAGGCCGTTCGGGCTTGCCGGGGCGATGGCGTCCGCTTCGAGCGCCGCCAGTCCGGCGCAGGACCGCAGCAGCCCGGCAGGGCGCTCGCCCGATGACCAGAGCGCCGAAGCCCGGACGTCGGCGGTGGCGAAGGGACGCACCCGCTCACGCGTCCAGACCTCTGTGGTGGCAAGCGTCGAACAGCTCTCCCTGATGGAGCCGATGCTGCGCCGCATGCTGGAAGTGAACGCCTCTGACCTTCACCTCTCGGCCGCACAGTCTCCCCGCTGGCGTATTGACGGCGATCTGCTGGAGATTCCCGAACAGCCGATTCCGGGGCCCAACGAGATCTATGAGCTGCTCGAGCCGTTCATGAGCACACGCTCGCTCGAAGAGTTCGACCAGCACCATGACTGCGACTTTGCGTTTGCGGTCTCGGGCGTCGGCCGCTTCCGGGTCAATATGTTCCGCGACAACAATGGCGTAGGAGCGGCCTTCCGACTGATTCCGGCCACGATTCCCACCATGGATCAGGTTGGCATTCCCCGGGGAGCGCAACGTCTGACCGAGCTGAACGCCGGCCTGGTGCTTGTGTGTGGGCC
>JAGWVZ010000232.1 GCA_018970625.1 Myxococcales bacterium
ACCGCCAGCACCGCCGCCGCAACCCGGCCCTTCACCGTACGAGCTTTGTTCATTTGCTGATTCTCCTTTTCATACCAGCCTGTTACTTTCACTCGCGCGGATCCGTCGCTCAACTCCGAGCACATTCGGCAGCGCGTCGGCGCCCACTCCAACCCCGCTCCGCTCCCGCCGAAGCCCGGCTGCGCGCGGGCTACTCGGCGGGGCTTCGCTCAACAGACACCTCACCATGCGACCTCCGACAAGGGTACAAGGGTTCAAGCGACAAGGGACAGCCCGCCGCCTACGGCGACGACCTGGCAAGGCGGAAGCCGCGGCTGCCGCCGCGGTCAGCGGGAGTGGAGTTGATGCGGTAGGCCGCGCGCGCGTACTGCGCGCTGCTGACCCAACTGCCGCCGCGAAGAACACGAAACGAGCCGGTCGATGGACCCACAGGGTTGGTACCACCCGGCAATGTCGCTCCGTACCAGTCCCACGTCCACTCCCAAACATTGCCCAGCATATCGTACAGCCCCCACCCGTTCGGGTCGCGCGTGCCGACTGCCTGGCTGCGATTACCAGAGATACGACACCACCACGCGATGGGATCAAGGTTCGCCTGCGCGGTTGTGCAGTCATTTACCACACCGCTCAAGTCACCGCGGTACGTCGCCGTCGTCGTGCCCGCACGAGCAGCCCGCTCCCACTCCGCCTCCGTCAACAGGCGATAACCCGTGCAGCCATAACCCACGAACGTCGCACCCGTGCAACCGCTGTGAGCACCATCGTGCCAGCCGCTGGTCGCGTCTGTGCAACCACTCAATGTATAGCAGGCGCTCAGCCCCTGATTCAACGACAGCCAGTTCGCATACGCCACCGCTGAATACCAGTCCACCTGCTCGACAGGCCCGTTGTTGTTCGCGTTGCTCGTCGTGCATGACGTTCCGGTCGTGCTCTGAAAGCATGAGGAATTCGTTCCGCCTGTCGCTGCCTTCCACTGACCCTGCGTCACCTCCGTGCGGCTCACAAAGTAATTCCCGGTTAGCGTCACACTTACCTGGTTCTCATTCGTATAGCGCCCAAGCTCCCCGCCCGGAGAGCCCATCGTGAACGTCCCAGAAGGCACGTACTGGAATGCAAGCGTCGTGCCCCCGGGCAACGTCGGGCGCGGCGAGCAGAATCGCTGGCTGGTGTTCGTCGGGCACCACTCGCGCGACGAGCACTGACTGTCGGCACTGCAGGCACGACCCAGGTTACTGCACAAACCACCGCTGCACTGACCGCTCGCGCACTGGCTCGCACTACTGCACGCGGTGTCGAGAATGCCAAGACAACTCGCGTCCCCCCCTGTCACTGGTGTCCCCAGATAGCCCTCCGCACACGAGCACTCCCAACTACCCACCGTGTTCGTGCATACGTTGTTCGCTGCCGCGCACACCGAACCCGCTGTAGCACACTCGTTGATGTCGGCGCACGTGGGCGCCGTGCCCGACCACAGCCCCGTTGCCAGACAGGTGCGCGCGGCGGCGCCATCTATCTGATACCCCTCAGCACAGCCATATGTAGCCACGTCTGCGTACTCCACGCCGGTGGGTGTGCTCACCGATCCATTGGCCGGGCTGCTCAGTGCACCGCATGACACCACCACACAACGGGGTGCAGCGGTCCACGTGCCCGTCGCCATACAGGTGCTGCTGGCAGACCCCGTAAGCGTGTACCCCTCGGCGCAGGCGTAACTGGCCGAGCTGCCCAACGTCGTATCCGTAAACGTGCGCTCGCCATTATCAATCACCGTCGGGGCACCACAATCCACCGGCGCGCAGCTCGGCGGCGCGCCCGACCACAGGCCCGTGTCACTGCAGGCACGCGTGGCGCTGCCCGAAAGCACATAGCCAATAGCGCAGGAGTACTCAGCAACGGCACCCCGCAGAGTGCCTTCGGACAGGTCCACCGAACCATTCGCGGGGTTCGCCAATCCGCCACAATCCACCAGCCCGCATACTGCCGCACTACCTGTCCACGCACCCGTCGCGTCGCAGCTGCGCGACAATGCGCCCGCCGTCAGCACATACCCCGCATCGCACGCATACTCGACCACGCCTCCAAACTGCGTCGAGCTTACCGACACCAGTCTGCCGTTCGCCGGTGCCGGCGGCACCGCACCGCACGTCACCGGCACGCAAACGCCGTCCACCACGCGATAACCCTCGGGCAATACCCCTTCGTCAGCGCTGCCGTCACAGTCGTTGTCCAGGCCGTCACAGACCTCGGCCACAGGGCTGGCAAAGGCGATACAACGAACCCTGCCCTCCACACACTGGGTGCGCCCCGGTGCACACACCCCCTCGGACCCGGTGCTGCAGCCTTCGTCCAGACCTGCGATATTGTCGTCCGCAATGCCGTCACAATCGTTATCTACACCGTCGCAGACCTCAACGGCGTCGGTATTTACCATAAAATCGTCATCGTTACAGTCCACACCCCGACACCCCGGGCCAACACCAAATGCATCGCCGTCGCCGTCTGCACAATAATCGACCGGCAAACACCGACCTTCGGCTTCAGCGCCTTCAAAGGTCACCAGCGTGCAGTCAAAGCCCTCGGCACATTCATCAGCCTCAACACACACGTCGGAACACAAACCCGCAACGCCGCCGCCAGCCACATCAACACACTCACCGCTCGCGCAATCCCCATCGGTTACGCAGGGCGTACCTAACTCAGCGCCTGCATCCGGACTCACGTCAGCGACGTCCGAAGGGTCGCCCGCATCCAGCGCATCACCCGAACCATCCAGGGCGGCATCCTCCGTTGTTCCGTCCAATCCTGTTTCGACGTCTATCGGCGCGGCTGTATCCGCGCCGACATCAGGCTGGGTGTTATCACCACCATCGACGTCATCGGTCGCGGTCACATCGGCGTTGTCCGGTTGCAAATCACTTCCACCCAGGTCGTTGACATCGTCAGCGGGCCCTGAGCCAGTCTCGTTGCCCCCGTCTTCACCACCGCAAGCGGCGAGGAAAAACAGAGCGAGCACGAGTTCGAGACAGTTCGCGATTAACCGAGTCTTTGGCACCATATAGACCTCGTCATGAGGATGTCGGGCGACCCGATCAGAGAAGCCGGTCGCGAACGAAGCTCAAGCGCCCCCCCTGACAAATGCCCGCGCGTCGTCCAACGCAACCAGGAGAAGCGCAGGCGCGCGTAACATGCCTCGGTTCACGCGCGCAAGAGTCTGCACTTCAAGCGCTCACGCGTTCGCCTATCCCTCTTGATTATCCGCTTACCCGATTCCCATGCAGTCAATTGAAATCCGCGCGCTCGTTTTTCACCCACGTCTCGGTCAGGTCGTCATTCCTTGTACTTGAACGTCCAGTTACCCCTACCCACCAGGTCGTTTCGCTTCGAACTGCTCGATCGCGTGCAATTGTCCTGTCTGGTGCAATAAACTCTGGGTAGGTAGTATCTGTAATATGTTTGTTGAGGTTTGGTTCTTGGTGCGCGTGGGTGGACAGGAGCCGTTTCGCCCAACGAAACCCTGCGATAAGGCACCGCCCTGTATCGACACCTGAATACACGTTACGGCGCCAAATCCTGAAGCTCCACACATCCGGCCGCTTCACATGACAACACGCCCGTTGCTAGTCAGACCGGGACACAACATGAGCTCTCTTCGAGCGCGTCGCCTGCGCACACAGAGCGCGCCCGCGTCGCACCATCGCCCACGCAAACGTTCATGCAAGCCAGCCCACACCTTGACACCCTCCCCAACTCAGCGACCTATAGTTCACCCTGATATTTCCACTTCCCACGAGCCACCATGGCCACTCGCACCCCGCTCACGACTCGTCGCGCCCTGCTGCGCCTCATGGGCGGCGCCACCGCGCTGGGAGTCGTCGGCTGTGAAGATAGCGCCGCTGCAAACCCGGCGGGCACCGCCGTTGACGTGGGCGACCCCGACGCTGCCGCCGACGCCATGCACAGCGCTGACACCGACGCGCTCACCAGCACCGACGCCGGCCCGGCTCAACCCGACGTGCCGCCCGACCAGTGGTCCAACACCGAGTGGGCGCGCGGCGGCACGGCCGCCATGGTGGACCGCGCCACCTACCCCGACCCGCATGGCGCCGCCCTGCCCGTCTGCGCGCTCATCGTGCCCACAACGGCGGGCCCCTGCACGACCACGCAACAAGTCGAGCGCTCCGACCTCTCGGAAGGCGCCGCCGGCCTGCCTGTGCGCCTGAGCCTGCGCGTGCTCAACCCCGACTGCGAGCCGCGCGCAGGCGTCACCGTGTTCATCTGGCACACGACCGTCGGGGGCAGCTACACCGGCCAGACACCCAACAACGCCTTCTGCGTACTCGACCCGGCGCTGGCGGCCACCAACCAGGGCCGCGGCTATCAGGTCACCGATGCGCGCGGCGTAGTGAACTTCGACACCTGCTTTCCGGGCTGGTACCCCGGCCGCGCCATTCACTTTCACTTCGCCGTGCGCGACGGCGACACCGCGCTCGGCATTTCGCAGCTATTTTTTCCCGAAGACGCCACCCGCGGCATCTTCGCCCTGCACCCCGACTACGCGCCCTTCGGCCAACCCGACACCCCCTGGTCGCGCGACAGCGTTGTTCGCAACATGCCCGAACCCGACCGCCCGCGCCATACCCTCGATATTGCCCGCATGTCCGACGGCGCCATGCTCGCGTACAAAACCCTTATTGTGCCCTGAATAAATCCGTTACCGGCAGATTTATTTGCAGGGCGGGGGTACGTTTCGGGGTGGTGCAATAATTAGGCGACTGCGCACGCAAAAAAAGGCTTTTCGGGCGGTGTTAATCAGCGGTGAGTGGTATTTTCCAGCAGCGGAATGATTCTGCGGGTTATTTCGGGCGTTTTATTTTAAAAGGCGGTTCTGGCGATGCGCAAGCCAATGAAATTAACCAGAACAGCAAGCATCCGCCTTTGACAACACACTGAGTGCAGCCGAAACGTCCAACAACGCCGCCAGGCGCACAGCCCGGAGCGCGCCGTTTGGTCTAGCCGACACCGGTGCGGCTTCCTTTCCCTGCCCCACCAGAAGCATGGCGCCTACCCCAACTGCCTGTCACCCACTCCCAACGTCCTCTGGCGTGTCGCTCCTGAATCAACTTCGGCACCGCGCGCTCCAGCTCGACCAGGTCGTCCATGCGTTCCAGTCGCGGCACAGCATTGGGCGCGTTCATGACCGCCACACGCAGCGACGCACGCCGTCCCGTCGGCCTTGCCTTCCGCTGCACCCAGACGCCATGACTCTTTGTGCAGCTGCCGCAGCGCAGCGTTCTTGTCTTAGGCGGTACCGGGTATCCTCCGCAGCGCGATCGCGTCCTGCGGTGCAATCCGTTCTGTTTCAGGCAGGGCGGAACGCGAACCCGCAGTTCACGGCAACGTTCGAGCGAGGCGGAACCCCAGGTTTGAATAGCCAGAATCAGGCGGCTGCTCCTCGCGGTTAGCCGCGCGCGCACTCGGCCCTCGCTGCCTGACAACCACCCCTAACCACGCGACGTGAACCAGACGACGCGCCTTCGGGGTCTATTGTCTGGTCCGGCGATCGCTCGTACACGTCGTACGTCCACTCTGCCACATTCCCCAGCATGTCATAAAGTCCCCACGCGTTTGGCATCCGGGTACCCGCTTCACGGCCACCAAAGCCGCTGCTGTTCCCACAGAACCATGCGATCGGCAGCAAGGTCGTATCCGAGCAGCCCGTATCAGTCAGGTCGCCGGCGTACGTCGCTCTTGTCCTGCCCGCCCGCGCGGCGTATTCCCACTCGGCCTCTGTGGGCAGACGATACCCGACGCAGTCGTACATCGTCTCGCCGACATCCACGACACCATCGGTACAATAGCATTCGGGCAAACCTTCGGCTCGCGACAGCGCGTTCGCATAGGCGATCGCTTCATACCACGTCACATCTTCGACCGGGCATGAGCCACACGCCGACACCGATGGACTGGCTCCCATCAGCGCCCGATATTCCCGCGCCGTTACTTCGGTCGCCTGCAGCAAGAATGCACGTGTGAGCGTGACCGTCCGCTACAGCTCGTCACTGTCCCGCCCCAGCTCGCCAGACGGAGAACCCATCTCGAACGAGCCTGACTCAATACACACAAAGCCTTCGG
>JAGWVZ010000233.1 GCA_018970625.1 Myxococcales bacterium
CGGTTGAAGCTGCGCGCCAGTCGGCCAAGCTCGCCCGGACCTTCTGCGTCCACATGCCCTGCCAGATCACCTTCCGCCACCCGTTCGGTGGCACTACCCAGCACTTCAAGCGGGCGGATGATCGTCCGCGACAAGAGAAAAAAGCCAACGACCATCGTCACTACCGACCCCAGCGCAAGATACCAGACCAGAAGCTGCTGGGTGAGGTTCATCGTCTGCTGCACCTCACCCAGAGGGCGAAGGATCACCACCACTCCCACAGCGACGTCATCGAGCACCAGCGGCGCGAACGCTTCCACCTGACGCACTCCGTCAGCGGCTGTCGCGACCTCACTGAGCGGCTGCCCCCCCAGCATGACCACCTGCGCATCGCGACCGTGACTCCAGGCCGATTCATTGTACGTCGGCCAGGACACCAGCGGATCCAGACGAGCGTCCAGCACGTGCGCCTGCATCCCGCCATAGTTGTTGCAAAAGATCTCCGAGATGCGCGCCAGATCAAACAGATTGGTCGGCGCCGTCAGATCCAGTTCCGGATCCAGCGCTGCCGCCATGGTCAGCGCCGCGATGCCAGCCAGATTTTCGGTAGCCATCCGGGCCTGCTCTTCCATGTGCCGCTGAACAAGCTTCAACACGCCGAAGGAGACCACGGCCACCGTCAGAGCCTGAAGCGCGAGGAGCACCACCAGAATATGAAAGCGCAATCCTCGCATCGGCCCTCTCCTATGCTCAGGGCAAGGCGCCTGCGGTCACCCACTGCATAAAAGCGCGCCCCACAAAGATGTACTCCAGCGCGGCCAGAGCTAGAAAGGGACCGAACGGAATCCCCATCTTCATGAACGCTTCCTCGTCATCGTCTTGCGTGACACCAGAAGCATCATCGGACGAGACGACCGATGCAGCTCCGGCATTGGCAGGGTCTCCGCCGGACGCGTCTCCGTCCGTACCATCGACTGTGGTTCCACTCGGACTCGCTCCCGCATGGGAATGCTCTGCCGGCACAGGGCCCACATAGCCCTGCGTTTCACTGCCATCCACAGATTTCCAGTACTCATCCTTCCACACACCACGCCACAGCACCGTCGTGTTCACCCCTCGACGACGCTGCCATGACTCAAAACCGGCAGCCGCGAACGCGTAAATCAACCCCTGAAAAGACGCGAACATCATCACAAACAGCAGCGACTGCCACCCCAGATTTGCGCCAATCATGCCCAGCAGCGCGCCGTCACCCAGACCCATGCCCTCTTTGCCTGTCAACAGCCGGTAACCGTAATAGATGGCAAGCACCACCCCCCAGCCCACGACCACGCCAAGGCCGGCATCGACGATGTCCACCGATGGAAAATACGCTGCCCAGACGCCCGTCTTGGGCCACATCAGCGCCCCGATCAATCCCCAGATCGTGCACGGCGTGGTCAACCTGTTCGGGATAATGCCCATATCCAGATCGATGAACGTGATGCTCACCAGCGCGGTCATGAAGAAAAAGTGAAAGAAGAAGGGAATCGCGATCACCTGCAACGGCTGCACAGCGAGTGTGTTCGCTGAAACATGCAGCCACAGCGCCAGCCCAAGAATCCCCGTCAGGAGCTCAATGGCCGGATATCGCACCGGGATCGACGTACCGCACGCCCTGCACTTGCCGCGCAGCCAGATCAGCCACGCGAAGATGGGAACATTGTCCCACGGTCGGATGGGTGTGCTGCACACCGGGCAATGACTCGGCGGGTGGCTGAGCGATTTGCCTCGCGGCAACCGCCAGATCACGACGTTCAAAAAACTGCCCCAGATAGCCCCCCAACAGAAGGCATAGACGGCGAGGAAGGTCTTCCAGTAAGCGATGTCAGTCATGAGTGAATCAGGTAGTACGAATTCGACGACGCGTCCACCGGCAAGCCCGGGGGTACTGCGCCCTGCCCGCATCCCTCGACCGGGATCGCGTGGTTCGGATCGCTGGCCAGGACGGATTGACAGCCGCTGGGTTGGCTGGCCTGCCACGTTACTGCTCTTTGCAGGCGCCGCGTTGTCGCTCAGCGCCGAACAGGCACTCCGCCCAGCGCTGTTGGTTGGCTGGGCTGCCACCTACGCCGCCACCGGTTTCTTTGCGTTCTTTTATGCGCTGCTCTTCATGGCCGGCTCCACATGGCGCCGACTCGCCATGCTCCTGTTTGTTCTGCTCCTGTTGACCGGACAGATCACGCTGCATCTGGACGCCGCGCAACCGCGCGAGCTCATGGTGCATGACGAGCTGGTTTCTCGTTCGGCGTCGGTCGAACACCTTACGGCGGCCGCCGCCGATGCGCTCGTGGCCTTGCTGCTCGTCCTGCATGGGTTCTGGCTCGCCTTCGGCTCGCGTCCACGATTCCCCGGTCAGGAGCCGTCCATCTTCGCCGAACCCGAACATGTGCCCGATTCGGACGCCGCGGTCGAACCGTCGGAGACGCACGAGACTGGCGACGGCGGAACGCAGACGCATCCGATAGAGCCCGCTGACGAAACGGTCGATTCCCGCTGACCGAATGTTCGGACCACCGCCGTGGCGCGCCCGAGAAGTGTTTGGCTTGCCTGAAACGACGTGCCATATACACGCCCGCTCCCCTTCCGGTGCAACATGGCGACACGTACATCTGGATCTTCAGAATCGCTCTCCAGAGGCAGAGAGTTCTTCCGCACGCTGGCTCGCGAGGGCCCCGGCGCTCCCGTCTATGTGCTGGGCGGCGAAGAGACATTCCTTGTCGACGAAGCGCTCGAACGCATCGAGACCCGGATGTTCCCCGGCGGGCGCGATGACTTCAACTTCGCCGCCTTTCAGGGCGCCGAGGTCAAAGGAGCCGACGTTGTCGCTGCGGCGGATCTTTTGCCCATGTTCGCGCCGAGACGGCTGGTACTGCTTCGCAACGCCGACAAAATGCCCGCAGCCGAGTGGAAGCCGGTCGCTGAATATGCGCAGCGCCCCAACCCGGCCACGGTGCTGGTCATTGAGCTGACGAAGCCGGACGAGCGGGTCAAGGCCGTCAAAGAGCTTCTCGCCGCGCCGTCGGTTGAGGTGATCCTTTTTCCGCACCTGGGCGACGCCGAGCTACTGCCCTGGATCGTTCGACGAGCCCAGCAGCGCGGTCTCGTGCTGGGGCAGGATGTACCGGAGTACCTGCTGGACTCGGTGGGGGCTTCCCTGCAACAACTGGCGCTGGCCATCGAGAAGATTGACCTCTTTGTAGGGCCCGGTGAGGCCCCTCGACAGGTCACCGAGCCGATCGCCCGCACCGTGGTGGCCGATGGCCGCTCGCGCAACATCTTCGAACTGGTCGAGCATATTGCGAGTCGCCGGGTCGATACCGCTCTGGATTGCTTTGAACGGCTGCTGCTGGATGGCGAGAGTCCAGTCGCGGTCACCGGCATGATCGCGTCGCAGTTTCGGCAGTTGCTGATGATCCGCAACGGCCTGAATGAGGGCATCAGCGGGCGCGAGCTGGCCGCATGGGCAAACGTGCCACCGTTTCGCGTGGATGCGCTTTCGCGTCTGGTGAGGCAGTTTCAGGAAGACGATCTCATCGCCATTCTGGAGCGCATCATGCGGACCGATCATGCGCTAAAGTCGTCACGACTGCGGGACAGTACGCTGGTCGAGGCGCTGATCCTGCGCATCTGTGGCGGTGCGCGGGAGTAGCCCGTTGTGGCGCGTCGTGTCGGGTCCTGGCGGTGTGCGGCGAGGCGACTGTAGCGGCTCAGCCGACGAGATCGGCAGAATCGCTCGGCGCAAAAACATCAAAACCGCCAGAAGGCGGAGTCAGGTCAGTCAGTGCCGAAGCCCGACAGATGGTGCCAGAAGGCGGTTCAGCCGAGGCTGTTCACGAGCTTCTGGAGACGCGAGATGCGGCGGCTGGCCTGATTCTTGTGAATCACACCCTTCGCAGCTGCCTGGTCAATTTTGCGCATGGTGGCCACCAGCAGCGCTTTTGCCTCGTCCGGGGTCGCGCCTTCCGTCGTCGCGGCGGACTCAACAGCCTCACGTACCTTGCGCACATTGGTCCGCATGGTGCTACGAACGTAGCGGTTACGGGCCTGACGCTTCTTGTTCTGACGATTACGCTTTTCTGCCGACTTATGGTTAGCCACGATTCACACTCCGGGGATGCCGAACTTCCGGCAAACGACTTCATCGAAGATCCGACGACGAAACTCATCTCCATGCAAAGGAATGAGCGGTCGTTCCTTGAACATCCAGACCATTGCCTGACACCGTTGACCTGCAGAGCAGTCGATACCATGGCAAGTGGGACGGTCGGGTTAGCATGTGGCACAATCCAGTGTCAACTCTCCCGTCCCCACCGACGTTGCTTTTCACACCGCCCCACCTTCCCGGGGCTGCTCGCTTCTTTACTTCAGCACTGGCAGGATGACATGCGCATCACGTATCTGGCCGTTGGTGACGAGCTCCTCGATGGTCGTGTCACGGATACCAACCTGACGTTCACCGGCGGCTGCATCCGTCGCGCGGGGCTTCGCCTGCAGGCTGCGCAGTGCGTCCCCGATGTCGTCTCGTTGATCGCCGACGCGGTCCAACAGCTCGCCCGGACATCGGACATGGTCCTCGTCAGTGGCGGCTGCGGCCCGACGACCGATGACGTCACCCGCGAAGCCATCGCTGCAGCGGCGCAGGTGCCACTCACCCGCCACGCCGAAGCCGAAGCCAGACTCCGGGACAAGTTCGCGAGCCGGGGCCTCACCATGACCGAGAACAATCTGCGTCAGGCGGATTTGCCCGCGAGCTGCACCCTGCTCCCCAGCGAAGTGGGTACCGCAGACGCCTGCGTCACCCGGGTGGCTGACGCCGACGTGTACTCGCTGCCCGGGGTCCCTCGCGAGTACGAGTCCCTGTTTCGGCGATGGATTGAACCCCGCATCCAGGCCGCCGAGCCGCTCCTGACACTGCGCCTGACCACGTTCGGTATCGCGGAGAGCGTCCTGGGAGCACGCGTCGAATTCCATCAGCCGGGTGACGCCGTGCGCATCGCCTATTGTGCCACCTGGCCCACGGTGCAGGTAGAGTTGACCGCAGCGCCCAACACCACGGACGCCCTGAACATCTTTTACGAGACCTTACGGGCGCAGTTGCAGCCATGGGTGATCGAGGCCACCTCTCCCGCCCATTTGCTGGCTCAGTTGCTCACCGAGCGACGCTGGCAGATGGTGACCGCCGAGAGCTGCACGGGCGGCCTGATCGCGTCGTCGCTCACCGATATTCCCGGTGCTTCCGCCTGGTTCGACAGCGCCTGGGTCACTTACGCAAACCGCGCGAAGATCGAGTCACTCGGTGTCCCCGAAGCGCTCATTGAGACACACGGCGCCGTGAGCGCAGAGGTCGTTCAGGCCCTGGCGACGCAGGCACGATTGAGAAGCCGCACCGATCTTTCGATCGCCATCAGCGGCATCGCCGGGCCAGGGGGAGGAACCGTGGAGAAGCCGATAGGGACCGTGTGGATCGCGATTGCGACCGAGGCGTCCACCGTCGTCGTCGGCGCCAGAGTCCCTTCACGCGGACGCATCGCCTTCCGGCAATCGGTCTCGGCGCTGGCGTTACTCGCAGCCTGCCGGGTGCTGCAGGGCCGAGTCAGCGACATGGAACACTGGTGGGGCGTGCAGCGTGTCCAGGTGTTGACGTGAACCTGAACCCTGTTTGTTGACTGCAGCTTGACGATCGCCCTGCATCCGTCCACTAAGCGACGCGTTGCAATTCAGGGCCGCGTGTCGCGCCCTCTCAAAGCCACGAGTACGTTGTGCGTGTAATGCTCGCCCTCGAGCCGGCGATCCCGGTCGCTGAACGACTGACCGTCGTGCAGGAAGATCTGGCCGAGGCCCTTCATCACCTGGGTGGGGAGATGAGCTGGACGCCGGCCGAACACCTGCGGTTGAATCTCCGGATCCTCGAAAACCCGGATGGCGAGTGGCTGCTTGGTCTGCGCGAACAGCTGCGCCTGCTCGCACGTTCGCGGGCGCCCGTGGCCTGGTCGCTGCAGGGGCTTTCGTGGGCGCCGGATGCGTCGATACCTCGTCTATTGTGTGCGCAGGTACCCGAATTGCCGGAGAATCTGGCCGCGCTGCAGCGGCAGATCGACACGCTGTGCGAA
>JAGWVZ010000234.1 GCA_018970625.1 Myxococcales bacterium
GCAGTTGCAGTTGTTATCAATGCCGTCACAGATTTCTTCTGCGCCAGGGTTGATCTCGCGATCCCCGTCGTTGCAGTCGTACTGTTCGGGTGTGACGGTAGCACAGCCGGTGGCAAAGAAGCCGTCATTGTCGGAGTCGACGCAGGTGTTGGGCGCCGCGGATTCCGAGACGCAGCGTCCGACTTCTCCTTCCTGCAGCGACTCGGCGCCGAGACAGAAGTACCCCGAGACACAGTCATCGTTGGTGGTACAGGCGAAGCCGGGTTCGGCGTCAACGCCTACTCCGAAGGAGCAGCCCACGAGGGTGGCGGTGAAGAGTGCAAGCGACAGGCTGGCGAGGATGCGCATCGATATCTCCCGTTAGGGCGGGGAAGAATCAGAATTCAAAGCCACCGACGAGTCCGACGGAGCGTCGCTCGAAACTGGGCGCAAGCCGTACATTGCGGATGCGACGCGGCGCATCGGCAAGGTCAGCGTCTTCGTCGATGTCAGAGCCGGGCGTAACCGTGAAGAGCAGGATGGAGCCGACCGCCAGCAGGAGTCCGGTGCCGACAAATACGTTGGCGAGGGTGGCGGCGCTTTTTCCGTCGTCGATGATGCCCTGCGCCTCGACCTGCGTCTGCGTGCACACGCTGGGTCCGTCGTCAGCCGTGACCACCAGCTCACAGGATTCGATATCTTCCTGCAGGCCGCTGGCTTTGGATCCGAAGGCGATACCGACACCGAGGGACGCGAGGCCGAGACCGAGCGTGGTCCAGGCCATGCCGAGCTGAACGGGGCTGGGTCCGCGTCGTTCATCGCTTTCCTCTTCCACGACGCGTCGAATGCCGAGCAGTGTGCGCATCTGCGGCTCAAGCGCGCCCTGAACGGCGATGGTGCCGGGGGTGACGGTGAAGAGGCGGTAGTTTTCAATCGAGCTGGACGCGGCGTCCATGAGGTCGATTGTCACGGCCCAGTCCCCGGTGGCGTTCTGTTCGACACGGCCGACCACGACTTTGTCAATGCCGAGGGGCCGCGCGTAGCGACCCAGGCAGACGGGGTCGAACGAACAGGTCACGGCGAAGTCACCGCCCATCATCGAGAATTCGGTCTGCAGCGGATCTGCGCCTACCACTTCGTAGAGTCCGAAGGCTTCGAGTTGCTGCATGACCGCGGTGGTCAATACGCTGGCGTCATCCACAGACAGGGCATCGCCCGGCACGATATAGCCGGTGATGGTGATGACCCCGTCATCGACGACCACCGGCGTGGCGGGCGCGGTGTCAGCGGGTTCTTCCGACCAGTCGTCCTCGACTGTCCAGTCGTCGACTTCCTCTTCACCGAACTCGATCGGTTCTCCGAAGTCCTCTACCTCTTCCTCGTCGAACGTGAATTCGTCGGACTGGGCAAAGGCACCCATGGGCAGGCACAGGGCGTTCAGAAACGCCACAGCCAGCGGGCCGGCAACCTTACGATGAAAGCGGTGCTGCATGGCTCTCCTGATCCTCGTCACATGGAACCCGGCCAACACGATTGTAGGCCCGTTCCCGGGTATCGCAGCGGACAATAATTCCTGTGTTGGCTACCACACCGCCCTTTACGGGGTCAAGGAAGCCGTCCCCGGAGTGAAGAACTTGACGCTCTGCGGCGTTTCCTGAGCAAGACAGTCCGTCTGGCGCGTGTTATACACCGTGTTATGACCACCTCGAACCACCCAGCCACACCATCTTCCACTTCCTCCGGACCGCTGGTGTCAGGCCGACACCCGTCTGCCATGGTCGAGCATCCGGGCTGGCTGATTCGGTTTCTGGTGGGCTGGTTGCTCGCGAGCGTGCGGTTTGACCGACGCCACGTGGACACGATCCGCGACGCACAACAGCGGGGTGCCGTCGTGCTCGTGATGCGTTCGCGCAGCCTCGTGAACTATCTGTATTTCAACGTGGCCTTCCTGCAGAGGGGACTGCGGCTGGTCCGATTCGCGAACGGAATCCGCACCTGGTTCATGCGCTCCGCCTTCGCAGGGCTCGCATCTCTTCTGCTGGGGAAACGCGGACTCCCCGACGATCAGGACTCCGTCGAACAGCTGATTGAAGCCCGCGAGACGATTCTGCTTTTCCTGCACACTCCCGCAGCGCAGAGCGGTGCCTTTGGCTTGCCGCTGCTGGAGCGGCTGGTCACAACGGCACGACGCTCACCGGCGCCCGTCATTCTCGTTCCGCAGCTGCTGCTGTGGGACAAACGACCCGATGCCGAGCACCCCACGCTGCTGGATTCCGTCTTCGGCACCCGACAGAGCCCCGGCTTCTTTCGTTCGATTGTCTACGTGATGCAGAACGTCTGGCAGTCTTTCCTGAATCTGGGCGAACCTTCGACCCAGGTATCAAATCCATTCGAACTCAACGACTTTCTAGCGCAGTACAGCGACCGTACCGACGAGCAGATCGCGCATCTGCTCTACGACCATCTCCTGGGGATCCTCGACAGGGAGCAACGCGTCGTCGTCGGCCCGGGCATCAAGGCCGCACCTGTGCTGCGCGATGAAATTCTGGCCGACGCCCGCACCCGCACCGGGCTGCAAAAGGCCGCACCGGGCATGGAGCGCAACACGCAAATCCAGAAGGCGCGCAAAATCCTCAAGGAGATCGCCGCGGACTTCGACCTCCTCGGCATCAAGGTGCTGTCGGCCATCCTCACACCCATCTGGAACCAGATTTATGACGGCATTGAGCTGGATACCGAAGGGCTTGAGCGAGTGCGCAGCACCATGCGCGAAAAGCGTCTCATCATTGTACCCAGCCACAAGAGTCATATCGACTACCTGCTGATCTCGTACCTTTTTTATCGCAATGGTCTCATCCCGCCGCATATTGCCGCTGGTGTAAACCTCTCGTTCTGGCCCATGGGCCCCATCTTCAGACGTTGCGGCGCCTTCTTTCTGCGCCGCACTTTTGCCGGCGACCCTCTCTATCCGGTACTTTTCAACGCCTATCTCGTAAAACTGCTCGAGGAAGGCTTCTCGATTGAGTTTTTTATCGAAGGCACCCGCTCGCGAACCGGAAAACTGAACACGCCCAAATACGGCATGCTCAACATGATCGTGGACGCCTTCCGCAGCGGTGAAGTGGAGCAGCTCGCGTTCGTTCCGGTCTCCGTCGGGTATGAGAGCATCATCGAAGGGAGCTCCTATCGGCACGAACTCGAAGGTGGTGAAAAAGAAGGGGAGAGCCTTGGTGGGCTCATCCGTAGCACCTCGATTCTCGCCAAGCGGTATGGGCGTGTCTATGTCGAGTTCGGCGACCCGATCGACCTCGGTCAGTTCATGACGGAGTATCATGGCACCGCAAAGCCCGAGATTGAACGCACCGATCTCGAGCGCTCTGTGCGGCGGCTTGCCTACCGCATTATTCACGGCATTAACGACGTGACGTCGGTGACGCCGTCAGGAATCGCCGCGCTCCTGCTGCTGAACTCGCCCGAGAGCGCACTCGACCGCAGCACCATGACCCGCGAGGCCGGCTTTGTCGTCGGGTTCCTGCGGGAACGTCATGCGCATCTGAGCGCCACCCTCACCGAGCAGCTGCTCACGCAGCTACCCCGAATTCACCGCGTTCAGCACTCCACGCCCGACCTCGCTTCGTTTGACGACTTTGACCAGGAATACCTGACCACCGGCCAGTACGAAAACGCCGATGAAGGAAGTCTGGCCGCGATCGCCGATGAAGCGCTTGGCGAGGCCGTCGTGGACACACTCGATGCAGCGCTGCGATTGCTTGCCGACAAGCAGCTGGTGCAGCTCAAGGGAGAGGACACGGCCCGTGTGTGGACGGTCGCCGACGAGAAAAGAATTGAGCTCGACTTCTACAAAAACAACATCATCCACTACTTCGTGCCCGAAGCTGTATTTGCCACCGCCCTGCGCGTGACCGCGGGCGCACGAAAACCCGTCGAGCACGTGAAGACGTACGCCCGGTTTCTCTCCCGGCTCTTCAAGTACGAGTTCTGCTTCGAGGAACGCAGCCGCTTCGACGACGTGTTTTACCGCAGCTTTGACTACTTCCTCGAGCGCAACTGGGTTTGCACTGACGACGACCGAACCTTCATTGAGCTGGTCGAGCCCAACGCAGACGGTCCCGAGTTCCTTCGTGGGCTGATGCTGCCAGCGCTGGAGGCCTATCGGGTTGCAGCGCTCACGCTGCCCGAGCTTGGCGACGAAGCCGCCGACGCAAAGACGCTGGGCAAGAAAGCCATCGCCAAAGGCCGATCGCTTCGAACGTCAAATGAACTGATTCACCCCGAGGCGGTGTCGCGGGCCACCTTTGAAAACGCGTTCAAGGTATTCCGTGAGTGGGGTGTACTGGTCGAATCTTCACAGGACGGCGGTCGAAAGAAGGTTCGGTTGCTCAGTGTCGCCCCTGAGCGTCGCGGGCCGCTGCTTCAGGAGTTCATCGCCGAGCTGTCCGCGTTGGTGAACCGACAGGAACGCACGCCCGGTTCCTTTCTGCGGACGGTCTGAGAGCCGTCGTTCGACCCCCGACGACGAACCACGGCCCCCAACGACGCCAAGGCGCTCGTGGTGTCATGACAGGGCGCAACTGCGTCCAGCAGCCTCCGACTCGCCGAACACCTCGAAGCGGATCACCGCCCTGAAAGATGCCGCGTGCCTTTTGTGACGCACCGTGGCATGAATGGAGATTCATTCTTCCGAGGTGAGCGCTTGATCACATCGCTTACCCTGATTACCCACCGTCCGCCGCAGGCCGTTGTTCAAGGTGTCTGCCGGAACCCTCGTCTCATCAGGTTGTCATGAATGCAAAGACTCCCGCTCAGGGCTGCAGCTTCCTTCTAAACGCGACCGGTGCCGAACGCATCTTTACTCCGGAGGAGTTCACCGCAGACCAGCGCGCGTTTGCTCGTACGGCCGAAGAGTTCATGGACAAGGAGATCCTGCCTGATGCCGAGCGCCTGGAGCATCAGGAGGACGGCCTGATGGTGAAGAAGCTTAAGAAGGCCGGTGAGGTCGGGCTGCTGATGATCGATGTGCCCGAAGAGTACGGCGGACTGGACCTCGACAAAACGACGTCGATGCTGGTGTCAGAGAAGGTTGCGACGTACGCCAGCTTCAGTGTCAGCCAGGGCGCGCACGTGGGCATTGGCATGCTGCCGCTGCTGTTCTTTGGTAATGAGGAGCAGAAGGCACGTTACATTCCTCGCATGGCGACGGGCGAGATTCTGGGAGCCTATGCGCTCACCGAACCCGGAAGCGGATCGGATGCGCTGGGAGCCCGGACTGTCGCGACCCTGGTCGAGAAGGATGGAAAGCGGTTCTACCGGTTAAACGGTACCAAGATGTGGATTACCAACGCTGGCTTTGCCGACATCTTCACGGTGTTCGCGAAGGTGGACGGCGAGAAGTTCACTGCGTTTCTGGTGGAGCGCACTTTTGAAGGCCTCTCTACGGGCGCCGAAGAGCGCAAGATGGGCATCAAGGGTTCGTCCACCCGCATGCTCATTCTGGAAGACGTGATGGTCCCGGAAGAGAACGTGCTGGGGGAGATTGGGCGCGGCCACAAGATCGCCTTCAACATCCTGAATTATGGACGTTTCAAGCTTGGCGTCGGTGTGCTTGGCGGCGGCAAGAAGGTGCTGGAGATTGCCATCAACTACGCAAAGGAGCGCAAGCAGTTCCAGACCCCCATCGTCGAGTTCGGCGCGATTCGGCAGAAGATTGCCGAGATGACCACCAGCATGTTTGCGCTCGAGTCCATGAGCTATCGCGTCGCCGGGTACATGGATGACATTATCGGTGGGCTCGATCGCAAGGCTCCGAACTACGCTCAGAAGCTGATGGACGCGATCGAGGAGTTCACCGTCGAAGACTCCATCATGAAGGTGTTCGGCTCAGAGGCAGTCGACAACGTCATCGACGAAGCCGTTCAGATTCACGGCGGCTACGGTTTTAGTGCCGAGTATGCCGTCGAACGCGCCTATCGAGACAGCCGCATTAACCGAATCTTTGAGGGTACGAACGAGATCAACCGCATGCTGATCCCGGGATACATCCTCAAGAAGGCGATGAAAGGCGAGATTCCTCTCTTTGAGCTGGTGGCCCGGGTGGACGGCGCGATCGCCGCCGACAAGGCCAAAGCGCCAGC
>JAGWVZ010000235.1 GCA_018970625.1 Myxococcales bacterium
GTCGGATGGATTCGTGTAGATAATGCCGAGGATGTACTCGCTGTCGTCGTTTCCGAAGCAGGCCTGTGTTTCGGAGATACCGAGCAGGGACTGCAGCGTGATGGCGCGGCTGACGGTTGTTCCGTTCAGGTCGTCCGAAGAGGACAGCAGGACGCAGCCTTCCTGATCGGCATCGACGGTGGTGCTTGTAAACGAGCAGGTAGAGCCGGGAGGCTGCAGCTTGATCGCAAATTTGGTGTTGTTGGGCGGCGAGGTGTTGAACGTCCACTGCAACGTCACCTCGGGATTCTCATCGACAAGCGTCAGGCAATCTTCGATGTTGACGGTCCAGCGGGCATTGCTGGTGTCCTCATTGCCATCCTGCAGATCGAGATCGAGGATGTCGCGCTCCGAAACCGCGAACTGTGCAAGGGCCGGCGATGCCAAGAGCAGGGCGGCAGCGGTGCAGCCGGCGACGATGATGCCTGACAGCTGACGCTGCCACCACCGGCACGAGCGTCGCCGGACCACGGGCGGGTTGTGCAGAGAATTCATGAGCGATGGGGTGTCAGCGGGCACGTAAAATCCCTTTCTGGTGCAACACTTCGGCAATCTGAACTGCATTCCAGGCGGCGCCCTTCAGCAGGTTGTCGCTCGCAATCCACAGATGCAAGGTTGCGGGCAGCGAGATATCTTCCCGCACACGACCAACCAGCGTGTCAATTCGTCCTTCGCAGTCACGCGCGGTCGGGTACAATCCCGACGCTGGGTCATCGACCAGCGTCAACCCGGGAAAGGCTGCCAGCGTCGCCTGCGCTTCCGAGGCGGTCATGGGGCGCTCGAGATCGACGGTGACGGATTCCAGGTGGCCACGCTGCGTCGGCACGCGCACGCAGGTCGCAGAAACCGGCAGCTCGGGAAGGCGCATGATCTTGCGTGTCTCGAAGATCATCTTTTCTTCCTCGACCGTATAACCGGTCGGCGAGAACGAGCCGATCTGCGGGATGCAGTCGAACGCGATGCTTCGGGGAAACACTTTTGGCTGCACCGGCTCATGTGCCAGAAAGCCGCGTGTCTGCTCCATCAGCTCGTCCATACCGCCCTGACCGGCACCCGATGTGCTCTGGAACGTGGACACAACCACGCGCCTTATGCCCGCGACCTGATGCAGCGCCTGCAGCGCCAGCACCATCTGAATCGTGCTGCAGTTCGGGTTCGCGATGATCGGGTGGCGCGTGTCCAGCAGATCGCCGTTCACCTCGGGGACGACCAACGGGACGGCGGCATCCATGCGCCAGGCGCTGCTGTTATCGATCACCACTGCGCCAGCGCGCGCAGCGAACGGTGCGAATTGCTTGCTACGGTCACCGCCCGCCGAAAAAAGCGCCACATCGACGCCGTCAAAGGATTGCTCTGTGAGCTCCTGAACGATGATCTCGCGACCAAACGCCCGAAGCGTGCTGCCGGCCGAGCGTGCACTCGCGAGCGCGACGCACTCCGACACCGGAAACGCTCGTTCTTCCAGCATGCGCAACATCTCGCGGCCGACCGCACCCGTCGCACCTGCCACCGCTACCCGATATCCATGACTCGTCATGTCGGCCTGAATACTGCAAACCAATCCACGTTGCCCGCTACGAGCGGGGGCCGGACCATGACGAGCACAGCCTCTCGTGTCAAGCTCCCCCGCCCGTTCGGGTGACTCAATCGCGCACTTCGTGCCCCGGCACGCGGGTGAACCCCCTGTGCGTTCGGGCAGCCGCCGCTAATCGTCCGAAGGCGCGGCCACCGGCACCTCGGGCTCCGGCAGTGGTGGCGAAAACCATCCACCTCCGGCGACACGGCCGAATGACGCGACCGCACCGCGCGATCCGACCAGCTGCCGACCCGCCATCTGCAACAACACGGTGTCGCGCGCTCGCCCTGTCCAGCCTCGTCCGTCCGGAGAGAAGATCACGACGTGCGTAGGCGTCGCTCCCTCTTCTTCGGCACCCGCCCCCGCGGCCCACTCCACCGCCGTCACGTCGCACTCGGCGCTCGCGTGAGTGACCTGCGCGATCTGCGTCGCCAGCAACAGGCTCTCCTCTTCCGCGATCTGTCCTGTCCAGACCAGCCGGGTAACCACGCGGCGCCGAGGTCCAGCGTGGATGGTCTCTGCACTCCATACGCGCCAGACACGACTCTCCGCCGAACCAAAGTGACGTTCGCCTTCCCGAAGATCAATCGAGTGGGAGCGGGCGCGCGAGTAGCCACGCACCTGCCCGTTGTCCCGGCGCGTCGGCCGAATGGATGCAAAGGCCCGCCACAGACCGGGCCGCTCGAACATCCACGCCAGCAACAGACATGCTGCCGGCAGCAGCACGTATGTCAGTAATATCCCGGACATGGTCCAACTCCGAAGGGGGGCGGCATGGTGAGCTCTGTGCGACTTCGAGCGCTGTTCGGCAACGGGTACCTCCCTACTTGCGCGAAATGTGATAAGTGATTATCAGAAAAGTCCGTCGTTTCCGATGCCCGGTTGCCCTCGTGTTTATCCGACTCCCTCACTCATGCAAGTCGCGCTCCGCCATGTGGCTCGTGGGCGGTCTTGGATTGCTTGGGCGGGACGCCAGCGCTCAGCAGCCGCCGGAAGTAACCACGGCGGATCCCGTCGAGGGCTCGGGTGAGCTCCCGGGCGCCTGGGATTTGCTGCTGCGTGAAGACTGGGTGGACGACGAAACGGATCGCGCTGCCGAGCCGAACCCGGACAGCGACGAAAGTGACCCGGTCGCGGCCGATCCAGAGGCGGAATCAGCGCCAGGGGCTGCCCCCGAGGCTGCCCCCGACGCCCAGACGCTCCCGGTCGCAACGCCACCCGAGCTCGCAACGAACGCCGACACCGCGAATGATGATGGGCAGGGCGGCGTAGATCTCGGACGTGAGCGGGTCACCGGTGCGCTGCGTCGTGACGATCGTCCGGCCTCGGTCCACCGGATCGAGCTCGGTCAGCTCCGTGCCGTTCCGCGACGCAACGCCGCCGAAGCCATGATGATGGCGCCTGGCGTCCTCGTGACCAACGCCGGTGGCGAAGGGCATGCTGTGACCACGTTCCTCCGCGGCTTCAGCGGCGGAGAAGGCGAGAATCTTGAGACCGTGGTCGATGGCATGCCCATCAACGAGATCAGCAACTCGCATAGCCACGGTTACGCCGATACGCACTTTGTGATCTCGGAAGGTTTGCACGCGGTCTCGGTTCGGAACGGGCCATTCGAACCGGACCAGGGCGACTTTGCCTTTGCCGGCACGGCCGAATTTGAACCGGGTGTAGCGGCAGACCGCCGCGGAACGTCCGTGAGCGTCCGTCTCGGTAGTTTCGCCGAACGTCGCACCGTCTTTCTTGTTGCGCCCGAATCGCAGGAGCAGGGTACGTTTGCTGTGGCCGAGCTGCACCGCTCCAATGGCTATGGGCAGAACCGCGCGTCGGAACGAGCGACGGTGATGGCGCGGTATGCACATGGCTTTGAGCAGGAAACGTCCGGTACGGCGTGGTCCGTGGCAGCGTACGGTCACGCGTCACGATTTGATCAGCCCGGCGTGGTTCGCGAAGACGACGTTGAAACCGGAAGAATCGACCATTTTGGTACGTACGATCCCAATCAGGGCGGCGAAAGCACGCGGATTTCGCTGGTTGGTCGGTTGCGGCTCGGCGCTTCGGCTCAGCGTTTCTCACAAACGAACTGGCTGACCTTCCGGAATTTTCGCCTGCGAGAGAATTTCACCGGCACCAACACCGAAAATCGGTACGAGGCCACCACATTTGGCTCTCGCGGTGAATTCTCACAACGTTTCTTCCAGTGGTCGCGGGCGCATCGCCTGCGTACCGGGTACAGCGTTCGCTACGACAGCGCTCGCACACAACAATTGTCTTTGCGACCCCGCACCGCCATTCCTTCCTCGCGGGTATTCGACGCCGATGTTCGGCAAATGAATCTCTCGGCTTATACGGGACTGGAATTACAGTTGCTGCCGGGCTTGAGTCTGCGACCCTCCGTGCGGCTCGACGCTTTTTCGTTTGGCGTCACCGATCAGAATATGCCGACCGAGGACCGCGACGGAGCCCGTGAACCCGACCAGACGCTGCAGTCTTTCGGCTACGCATGGAATCCACGCATCGCCTCCAGCTATCAGCTGCCGGCAAATTTCCGGCTCGATGCCGCGTGGGGTACCGCAACACGTTCTTCTGACGCCATCGCGCTCTCTGACGCTGAAACAGCTCCTTTCGCGCGCTCACAGCAGGTTGAGGCTGGTTTGTCCTGGCTTGCCGCCAATGACAGCGTCTGGAATTTCGCCACAGGGCTCACCTGGGTCTATGCCTCGGTCGATAAAGAGCTGGTGTTTGTTCCCGAGGAATCTCGAAACGAAATCATCGGTTCTTCGCAACGAAATGCCGTTCTGTCGCAGTCTCGACTGCAGGTCGGGCGTTGGTTCGACGCCAATGTGTCGCTTGCGTGGACGCAGGCGACACTCGTCGAAACTGGGGAGCTGTTGCCATATGTGCCTCAGTTTCTCGCTCGCGCCGACATGGTTCTCACCGGCGGGTACAGCTGGTTGCCAGAAGCATGGGGCGCCAGTTTTTTCGTCGGCGCAGGATTTACCGGAATGCCGGGGCGACCCCTTCCACTCGACGAAACCGGTAATGCCTTCTCTCTCCTCGACGCATCGGCCGGTGCAAATACCCGCTGGGTTTCGCTGGCCTTCGAGGCTCGCAACATCCTCGACCGACAATACGGTCAGGAGGAATTTTTCTACGCCAGTACGCTCGGAAGAGAGGGCGCCGTCGCTCCTCGCAGTCCGCAGCGTCACTTTGTAGCAGGTGAACCGTTCTCGGCATTTCTCACATGCACGGTTCACCTGGATGCACTTTTTTTTCGTTCCTCTGATGCAACAAATCAGGAGCCCGCACCATGAACCTCGTCACGTCCACCATTGCTCGTTGCGCTGAACTTCGTCTTCGTTCTCTGGCCCTCGCGGCTATGGCGCTGGTCGCAGCAGCCGGGTTCACCGCCTGCTCGGAAGAAGAAAACGGCGACGAGAACAGCACCGGCTTTGCCGAGCTCGTTTGCGGGCCGGAAACCGATGACCAAAGCACGTGCAACGGAAACACCATCGCCGTCTGCCACGCCGAAGAAAACCACTTCGACCCCGGCGCCAACTGCGACACCGACGGCCTGACCTGCGTGCGACTGAGCGCATCGGAAGCAGGCTGCGTCGATACCGCGGCCAGTTGCACCAGCGCCGACATCCTGTGCGACACCGTCGAAAACGTGGCCTACAACTGCAATGACGGTCGCCTGGTGATCGAGCGTTGCGGCTCGGCCGCCACGTGTGAGTTGCACGATGGTGAGGCGCACTGCGAAGGCGGTGATGATCACGACCACGAAGGCAGCGGTGAAGACCACGACCACGAGGGAAGCGGTGCCGATCACGACCATGAAGGCAGCGGAGAAGACCACGCCGCAGAAGGCAGCGCTACAGAAGGTAGTGGTGCTGGCGCGTGATCGGGTATTGGGTGTCGTCGTTGTTCGTCTTGCCCCGTGACTGATCATGCGCGCCGCGTTTCTTGCTCCTCTGTTGCTATCCCTGAGCGCCTGTGCCGCCGATACGGAAGGCGAGCGCGTGTCGTTCCAGCTCATGGCCACCACCTCGGGCGCCGATGCTCCGTTCGCGACAGCATCGGGCTGGACGATCGACATTCAGCAGGCAGAGGTGGTTCTGGGGCCCGTGTTCCTCTTCGATGCGGAACCTGTTGCTCGCGCGCCCTGGTCGTCGTGGCTGGTGAGCGAAGCACACGCGCATGTGCCGACACAGGCCGGCGCCGTGCTTGGAGAAGCGATCGATCAGGTTCGTCTGGATCTTCTGGCTTCGACGCCTGCCTTGCTGGCCGATGTCTATGGGCAGGCTGGCGTTGCGCGCTCGCTCGAAGTGCAGCTTTTCCGCGCCGGTGAGGTGAACACGACCGTCACGGGCGACACGGTTGTGCTGGCCGGTCAGGCGCAGCGTGACGGTGTGACGGTGCCCTTCGAGTTTCGTTGGTCGCCCGACGAGGGTGCCCCTGTGTCGATCACGAATATTGCGGCGTCGCTCGATCTGAACA
>JAGWVZ010000236.1 GCA_018970625.1 Myxococcales bacterium
GATTTTGTCGTACAGCCTTGATTCGCCATAGGAAAAGGCGCGTTCATACGCAGCGCGCGCCAGAGGCATCTCGATGCGGTCGAAGTGGTACTCGCCGATGCGGACCCACGATTCCTGCGCGAATTCTGACTGCGGATACTGCTCCACCAGCGTGGTGAAGTAGTTCTGGGCAATGCGGACATTGCCCATCTCGCTGTGGCACATGGCCGCCAGATAATAGGCTCCCGCGATCTGGCGATAATCGGGAAAACGCTGAATCAGACGGTCGAACAGCTGAATGCTGCGCGTGAAGTCGTACGCCGGAACTTCCGGCATCTCCGGAATAATGCCCGCCTCATAGCGTGCGACCAGACGAGCGTAATCGTCGTCCTGCAGGCGATAGTTGTCGAGCGCCAGCTCGTAATGAAGCTCGGCCAGACGAAACACGACGTCGGGCGTGTACTCGGGATCATTCGGATATCGGTCCAGAAACCGTTCAAAATCTGCGACTGCCTGAATCCGGCTCTCGCGTTCCAGAATTCGAAGCTCATCGATCTGGGCATTGTACAGCTCACCGATCGCGGAGCGGCGACGCGTGTATTCCGTCTCCACGATGTTGGATATCGTTGTCCGATAATCCTCCATCTGACCTTCAAAGACGCGCAGCGCGGCCTCAAAGGCCGGGAGCTCAGCAGCGATCGTCGCTTCCAGCCCATCATATCGGGGAAAGGGGCGCCCCAGGCCAATGGCTGTGGTTTCGGCCGCGGTCTCCTCACGCATCCCCTGAGGGCTGCCAGAGGCGGCTGCGTCGCTGGTTTCGACCCCATCTCCCTCGAACCCGTCCACGGACGACCCTTCGGAGGCGTCTGCCGTCGCGGGTTCCACCTGGGCCTCACTGACCGCGGGCAACGCACACAGCGTGACCAGAAGCACGAGCCATGCGCGACCGGCCATCGACGGAGACGGTACCGTCAACGGGCCACCAGCGGAGAGTCGATCTGCCGCGGAGCTTACGCTCTGACGTACCATTAGCGTTCCTCCCTGATCTCTGCGAAGTCCGCATCCATGATCCGGTACTCCCGATCGCGTTCTTCGAACAATTCGGTGATGCGGTCGCTGATGTCCTCTTTTTCGCGCCATGCGACGTCCAGAATCCCGAGATTCGCTCGCATCGTCAGGCCTGAGAAACGCTCCTGAACGTCCATGAAACTTGCGATCGCGATCTCACCAGCCAACCGGTCAATCTCAGCCTGATCGCGATTCAGCGCCGCTTCATAACGATCCATCGCGGCGCGCTCCTCTTCCAGTGTCGCGCGCACATCAGCCGTCTGCTCCGCAACCATACGACTGATCTCGCTGAAGAAGGTCTCGACCCCTTCGTCGACACGGTCGAGCGTCTCGTGCGACTGGTCGAATCGGTTAAAGTCCACGTCAGATACTCCCGACCGGGCGCTGCGCAAAAGCTCACGCTCTTCGTTGAGCGCCTCCACGAACCGTCTGCGAAGTTCTCGCTCCGTATACCCCACGTCCGCCGACCGACTCGTCTGCAACTGCCGGATTCGAATGGCTTCAACCAATCGTTGCGATTCTTCCAGCTCACCGCGTAGCTCGGACTCTACTTCGTCAAGCTGCACCTGAAGTCGTGAAGCTTCGCCCTGGGTACGCTGACGACTCAGAACCTGACGCTGAACAAAACGCTCCAGCGCTCCCAACTCATCCAACAGGCCCTCGATCTCCTGCGTACTGCGGAAAACGTCGAGCTCATCTTCATTCAGCACATCGGTCGCCCGTTGAGCACTCTCGGTGATCTCGTCAAACGTCCTCGGACTCTGCAAAAATTGCTCCTGCAACTGCATGCGCTGGTCATGCACCTGCGCGTACTGCGTTCGCATGGAAGCACCAGTACGGTCCATCAAGGCAGCAGCTTCCGCATCCACGAGGCTCGCACGTGCCAGCACAAGGCGACCCTGTAACTCGACGACCCGTCCCCAACCTTCGCGAAAAACAGGAAACAGACCGGCACCCGCTGCGCCCGTCAGCACAGCGTCGAGCTCCTCAATGATCAGACGGCAATCATCGATATCCGTCAGGAGCGTATTGCGGTCCACCACCATCAGGAGCGCGCGTTCCAGCGACGTGTCTTCTTCCACCCAGGGCTCCACCTCGGTCGGAAGACGTAGCGTCACAGTCTCCGGATCAATCAGCGCCTCAAAGAACGCGCTCGGCTCACGAGCGGACTCCAGCGTCGCCCGAAGCTGCAACTCGGCCGGTTCATACGAATCGGCTACCGCCTCAAATAACTCGACCGCTTCACCGTAACGCTGAAGCCGCATGTACAAATCACCGCGGAGCAGGGCCGCTTCGGATGCGTAGCGGGGATTTCTCGCGACCACCTCCAGAAACTCCAGTGTGCGGATGGCTTCGCGAATGCTGCCCTGACGAATCTGCGTCCAGGCACGCTCGTACGATGCCACATCAATCCGCGCGCTATCGAGGCCGATGCTCTCATAAGCAAATCGGGCGTCATCCCAGCGTTGTTGCTCATAATGGAGGCGACCGATCGCCAGTATCGCAAGGTCGAGCAGATCCCGCGATTCCGCAGATGTAGCATCAGAAAGACGCTCGGCCAGTGACTCAAACACCGCCAGCGCCTCACCGTAACGCCCTAGCCGCGTTAAGATGACACCCACAAAATACTGCGCCCGGTCATACAACCGGTGCTCCGCGGACACCTGCGCCATCGATGCCAGCGCCTCTTCATCACGTCCCTGAAAATAGAGCGCCTTGCCACGGACGTAAGAAATCTCAGGGGTCGCTGATGTGCCCGCCCGTTGCTGCATCGAAGCAAACAACTCATCCAGACGGTCATACTCGTTCAAGGCCAGCGCGATCTCCAGCAAACGCCGAGAGGCGTCCAGGCTGTACTCAGGGTCTCCTGTCTCCACGATTTCTTCAAACACGCTCCGGGAGAGCGTGAAGTTGCGATCCTCAAACAACGAATCCGCAAGATAAAAGCGCGCGTCGTTCCAGCCGGCAAGCGACTGGAACTCACGATTCTCGACAATCTCAACCAGCATCGCGGCGGCCGCGTCCCATTCCTGAAGAAAGTAGCGCAGCTGCGCTTCGGCAAGCCGACTCGCCAGATTCAGGTTACGGTCCAGACGTTGAGGTCGGAGATATTCGGTCTGCAGACGAGCCATTTCGCCCTGCAGAGAAGTCACATCAGCCGAGAGGTCTGACGCAGACGACTGTGCATGCCCTGCCGAACTCCATCCTGTCACACACAACGCTATCGCAAGCCAAGTGCGTATCGACTTTGGCGCCACGCCACTCATGAAGGACTCACACAATGGGAGAAGCTTGGAACTACTCGTCGGCGCTCACCGATGAAGAAGTCGTATCACTCGAACGAAGCTCGAATCGAATGTCAGGTCGGTCTTCCAGAGGACGGTTCACACCTCCCTCCTCCTCGGCGACGATATTCAACTCCACTGTCTGACCTTCCTCGACCTCAAACTGATACGACGACCGCACCGGAATTTCATACCCTTCCATGTACGTAAACACACCGTACTCGTTACCCTGAAGCGCGAACTCGACCGAGAGATTGTGTGGCCCCGGCAGAATCGAGCCATTGTAGATCTCTATCTCGGCGTTCAGGTCGCTCGTATCGTTCGTCGCCGAAAAAATCGGCTCCCCGTCGAGACTATACACCACACGCATCACCCGATACGTCGCCGAAAGAGAGTTCACGTGCGTCAGGATCGCTCGCGAGCCTCCGATTTCGCTCTGTAGAATCTGCTCACGAAGAAGGAACAGCCGCGACTTCGAACGAAAAATGTCCTCTTTCAGTTCGTTCAGTCGATCCTCCAGCTCGCGAAGCCGAAGCTCATAGTTTACTTCACCCGAATCTCGCCCCGAAGTCGAAGCTCCGCCCGATGCACGTGCAGGAGCGGTGGGTGTCGATAACGTTGCCGGCTCACCGGATGGAGGCGCCGCATCTGCACCATCGCCATCGGTCTGCGCATTCAGCGTGCCCATCCAACCCATACTGACCATCAACGCCAGTAGCGCTGAGCGCTGCCAACTCTGTGGCACTCGTCGCATACACATCGTCTTCACTCCACCAACCGTGTAAACACAGGGCATGGGTCTGCTCAAACTCACTCGATGCCGTCCGTAGACAAGATTCGCATCGGACGCCACCCGTAACCGATCCTGATTTCCATGTCACGCCGCTTTTTTGCGCCGACGTCACTCACTCACATACGCTGAACGGGTTCGCACCATCAGCTCTGCACGGTTGGTCTTCATGCCCCGCGTTCGCACCCATAGCGCCGACGTTCCTGCCACGGCATCCACGCCCACCCGCCGGCCTAACCTCCGCTTTCTGGCTATCTGCGCGACCTCGATCGCGTCCGCCATGCTCCTCGCATGCACCGGACCTGACACCGTCAGCCGCTCACAACACGCACCCCTGATTCCTCCTGATGCACCCACAGGCATACAACTCCAACTGCAGGCGATACCCGGCTACGATGGAGGGGGGCTACTCACACAATTCATCATTGTGGACCAGCAGCCCCTCGCCCAGCCGTTCCTGATCGCCATACCCTCTGTCTGGGCGGGTAGAACAGACTTCGATCAGGACATCCGCTCCATCGAGGTCCTCGACACACAGGGAGACCCACTCCCCTGGTCATTCGACGAACAACAGCAAATCCGCGTCGATACCCGGCAACAGAACGCCATCGTGCTACGGTACACGCTTCGACCCAGGCACCGAATCCTCACCGAGGCCTCGCGCTTCAGGGCGCTCATGACGTCCGAAATCGTCTATGCCCCAGGCCACGCTCTCCTCATGCAACCCATCTCGGCTGGCACCGCCGCCCTGCAAAATATCGACCTCCAGCTCGTCGGCTCCCTACCGGTTCGCTCTACCGCACCTCCCGGCGGACCCTGGTCCATGGAGACCCTCATCGACGCAGCCTTCTTTTCCGGGCATTACATGCACGAACAACGCCCACAGCTCGACGTCTTTGTTGAGCCTGGCGCTGTGTCGAACACCGCCGCGTTTGCAGACCTCATCCACAGCATCGTCCAGGTACTGCAACCCATCGTCGGGAGTGACTTCGCGCCCAACACCACCGCGCTCGTTCTCAGCCGGCAAGACGATCCGCTCGCGCTCAGCGGTCATGGACGTGGTGGCGGCTTCGTCCTTGAGCTCGGGGCATCGATTGAACCGCAGTCTGCCGAGCTCGTCCGCCTCGTCGGCCACGAACATCTGCATCGTCTCATCGGGCATGGCATGCGGTTTGACCGGGACGAAGAGTTACAGACCCTCTGGTTCCGCGAAGGACTCACCGAATACCTGGCCGTGAGCTCACTGGTGCGCGCAGGGCTGCTGGCCGAGAGCGAACTCTTTGCCCATATCGGGCAGTCCATCACCAACCTGCGAACCAACCCGGCTGCCCAGTCAGACGCCCCCGAGGCCGGGCAATACTGGAACGACAGAGACCTGCGAAGGCTGCCTTACGATCGTGGCGCCCTGCTGGCCATGCTCATGGAGCTGCAGTTGCTGGAGCATCAACACGTCACACTGGGCGACTTTCTCGCATGGATGAGGCAGGATCCGACGACCCTCGCAGAGCCACTCACCAATGCGTCCATCTGTGACGCCTACCAGCGCTTCATGTCTCTCCCACACACGGATTGGTGTGCAGCTGCCGTCGCGGCCCGCGTGGATCTGCCTCTCGCAGAGACGCTCGCCGACGCCGGACTGCAAATTGTTGAACGCCTTGAGCCGGCTCCCTTTCACGGATTCCGGGCCAATATGACCGCCGAGGGGAACTGGTACGTCTCGGATGTGGTCCCGGGCGGGCCCGCTGAACGCGCGGGTCTCGCCGTCGGCATGCAACTGGCCGAGCCGCCTGAACTTCCCGCTGGACGATCACCACGGCCGGCATGGGTGCGCGTTGAGACGCCTGCAGGTGAACAATCGGTCATGATTGAACCGGAAAACGGGCAACGGCGCACCCACGTGCTGGTTGAAGACTCTCAGAGACAGGGCGAATGGCGACTCGCGTTTGGCCTCGCCGATCCTCGCTGAAACTGGACC
>JAGWVZ010000237.1 GCA_018970625.1 Myxococcales bacterium
CACCCCATCGACTGTGGTCAGGCCTCGCCGGTCTGATGTGCCTTACTGCGTGGGCTCTCGTACTCTGGCACAACGGCCTGTCACTTCCCGACCTGCTGTTCCCGGGAAATGACACCCCCGAGCACATGTTTGGTGTGTCCGCAGTGGTCAATGGGGTCGATACGCTGGGACTGGACGAGCTCGTCGTCGAGTCAGGCCTCCCCGCCACCTCCACCTCGGTCGTGTGGTTCGGCTGGGCGGCTCTGTTCGGAGGGTCGTCCACCGAGGGCCTGCGCTGGCTAACCTCTGTCTGGTTCGCCTTCATCCTGGGCGGTCTACTCCTGGGGAGCTTTCAGGCTCGAAGCTCCAACTCTTCACACGATACCCCCATAGCTGCATGGTGGATCTGGCCTGCGCTGCTCCCCCTGACGCTGTCGTGGCCATGGTACGCCGGGTTTATCAACTGGCTCCTCGCCATGGCCTTACTGATAGCCGCGCTACCCTCCCTGCTATGGAATACAGCGCCACCTTCCAGACGACTGTTCCTGTGGTCGCTATTCCTTCTGTTTGTTGGCCACTTACATCTGTTTAGCGCGGTCCTCGCCGGAACGCTCCTGTTCGTCCACGCGATTAGAACGGCGCCATCCATCCGTCAGGCGGTGGTGATGCTGGCCACGCTGGGAACACCCGTCCTGCTGCTGCAGCTCTACGTCTCGTCGTCGTACACAGGGCCCGATGTGGCTGCAGAGTCGCTGACCAACACCGACTGGCGCTCTCCGCTTCAGACACTCGGCCCGTTTGGTATTGGTGGACCCTGGTGGCGCTATGCGCCTGCCATCGCGCTGGCCGTGTGGGGTGCCTGGTGCAGTCTGCGAACCAGCACCGAGGCCTGGCGACGCAGCCTGGGGCTCTGGAGCCTTGGAATGCTCGGCCTTGCCCTCGTACTCCCTCACTCACTGGCCAGCTGGGAGTTCTTTTGCCAGCGCTTTACGTGGTGCGGACTCGCAGGGCTGATCCTGTTGGTGCAACCGCAGAAGAAGTCGGTCCGCATCGCCCTGTTTGCTGCCGCTCTCGTGTGGTCCGCAGCAGCGCTCCACTGGTCGGCCCAGCTCGCACAAGCCTGGCAATCCGGCCCATGCGGACAACTCGCCGATGCCAGTGAACAGACGCGAGACCTGGTTCCGCCAACGGCCTACCGTGGTGTGGTCGCCGTCGGCTCCTGTCTCAGCCCCGGCTCTACCTACGATGAACCTACCCTGCCCGACCTCGTGTTTGCCTCGCATCTGGGGGCCCTGGTCGCCGCGCTCGAAGGCGGCGTTCCCATCGGGTTCGGCTTCGACAAAACGGTGCACTTCTGGATTCAACGCAGCGGCCCGCGCATACCCGGCTCTTTTCAGGTGCTCTTCAAGACACCTGATATTCTGCTGACACCCGGCCACGACCCAGCCACCATGGAAGTTGCAGCCGCGCACGCCAAGCTCGCTCAGGTCTTGTCTGTGTACGGCTCGCCCTACCTCGTCGCAGACGAGGCCACCGCCAACGCGATCTCGCGCTGGGGGTTCACTTCGGTGTACGCCAACGACCGACTGCACCGACTGCTCTGGCAGGGCTGTCCGCTCACCCTGCACGTCATTGGTACTCAGCCATGGGCATGGCGTGGCGGCTGGATTCCCACTTCCGACCCCTGGCACAGCGGCGAGTATCCTGCCGGTACCACGGCAACGCCCGTTCAGACCGTCGGATGCGGACCCGTCTGGGTGGAGATACGCGCACCCGACGGTTCACCCTGCGCCGAGGCCGACACCCACGGCTGGCAGGTGATTGACACCCGCCGTGCGAATGACCTCCGGTGCACCCTCCCATAAAGGAATAACGCCGGGCGCCAACATGTCGCGGGATGCGCCCATCAGGGCCATGCAAAGGCACAATCAGGCAGAAACAACGAGCGTTCTGCCGCCCTGAAAGCCTTATCCTTTCAGGAACGAAAACAGCCCTTTGCGCCCTGCACCCGCCTCGCGCTCCACCGGCTTGGCCTGCGCGACCTTCTCGGCCAGCGCCGTAAACGCCCTGGCAACCGCGCCGTCAGGCTCGGCAACCACGACCGGGTTACCGTTGTCACCACCGTACCGCACACGCTCATCCAGCGGGATTTCCCCCAGAAACGGCGTACCCAGGCGAGTCGCTTCGCGGCGTCCACCCTCGCGCCCAAAGATGTACACGCGCTCGTTTTCAGACAGCGCGCTCTCGAGCTCCGCCACGGCCTTCGCGTCGGCTCCCGATGCCTTCAGCTTCGCGATGGCCGCGTGCGACGCAGCGGCGCCCGGCCACTGGAACCACGCCATGTTCTCGACAATGCCGAGCACGTCGACGTTCAACGTGTTGAACATGCGCAGACCGCGCGCCGCGTCCACCAGCGCCAGATCAGACGGGGTGGTCACGACCACGGCGCCGTCCACCGGAACCGTCTGTGCGAGAGACAGCTGTGCATCACCGGTGCCGGGCGGCATATCGACCACCAGGTAGTCCAGGCCGTTCCAGTCCACGTCCTGCAGAAACTGCCGGATGATGCCCGTGACGATCGGTCCACGCCAGATCACCGGGGTGTCGTCTTCCATCAGGAAGCCCAGCGACATGACCTTCATGCCGTGAATCTCGGGCGGCACAATGCGCTTGTTCTTCACATTCGGACGCTCGTTGATGCCGAGCAACGTCGGCAGGCTGGGTCCGTAAATGTCGATGTCCAGCAAGCCCGTGCGATAGCCGAGCCTTTGCAGGGCGAGCGCCAGATTGACCGCCACCGTCGATTTGCCGACGCCGCCCTTGCCCGAGGCGACCGCGATCACACGCCCGACGCCTTCGAGCGATTTCGAAGCCGGCACCGCGCCCGATTTGCCCGAGAGGCCCTTGGCCGGCTCATGGCTGTGACCATGATCATGGCCGTGGTCGTGTGAGTGGGCGTGCGCGTGACCTGCCGCAGCGGCCGGCGGTGCACCAGCGCCCTGCCCCTCCACAAAGCCGACGACATTGATCTTCTTCGCGCCACCGATTTTTTCGACGGCGTCATGCACGTTGTCTTCGACGACCCAGCGCTCATCCTTGGGATAATTCGCTGGAAACGCGATTTTGACGGTGACTTCGCCGCCCTGCACGGCCACATCTTCCACCATGTGGGCGTCAAGGAGTGTTTTTTTGGAGACGGGGTCCTCGATCATTCCAACGGCGTCGATGACGGCGCCCTTCAACTGCATATCGTCTGCCATGATCACACACGGGTGTATCGGTCGTTTAAGGAAAGCGCGGGCAGCTTAGTGCCGTGTTGGCAATCCGCAACCACGACGTTCGCCATCGTGGGTCAAGTGAGTCCACATTCGGCGCGGGCGTTCCGAACGCGAAGGGCCGACACAGAGGTCGGGCCCTACGGGTTTGGCCATCATTTCAGATGGTTGCGTCGTCCAGACAGGGCCGACACAGAGGTCGGCCCCTACGGGTTTGGCCATCATTTCAGGGGGTTGCGTCGCCCACACAGGGCCGACACAGTGGTCGGCCCCTACGGGTTTGGTCATCATTTCAGATGGTTGCGTTGCACAGGCGGTGCATGGCCGCGTCCGTACACCAGCGGCGTTCCGAACACGAAGGGCCGACACAGAGGTCGGCCCCTACGGGTTTGGCCATCATTTCAAGGGGTTGCGTTGCACAGGCGGTGCATGGCCAGCGCTGCGGACTAACGCGCGTTGTCGCGGACGACCATGCTGACGGTGGTGCGGTCGTCGCCGCCCATGTTGACGGTCAGGCCGTACTTCGGGCGGGTGGCAATCTGATAGTCGCCGCATTCGCCGCGCATCTGGCGGGCGATCTCGAAGACCTGCTTGATGCCGGTCGCGCCAACCGGGTGGCCGAACGCCAGCAGGCCGCCGCCCGTATTGATGGGAATATCGCCGGTGAGCGACGTGCGCCCCTCTCGCGCCAGGGCGGCGCCCTGACCAAACTTCGCCAGCCCGATCGCTTCTGTCATGAGCACTTCCGTCACCGCAAAGCAGTCATGCACCTCGGCTACGCCAATGTCCGCGGGCGAAATGCCCACATCCGCGAAGTTCTCCGCGACGGCGCGAGCCGAGTTGTCCATGCGTGTGTAGTCACGAACGCGGCCCAGCGCGGCGTTCGACTGCGCGTACGACACCAGCTCGATGGCTTCATCGGGGGTCTTGCCCAGCGCACGCAAACCCTCTTCGCTCACCAGCACCATGGCCGCGCCGCCGTCCGACACCTGCGAGCAGTCACTGATCTTCAGGAACTCGCGGAACTCCGGGTTGGCAAGGAAGTACGGGTTGGCGTCCGATGCTGCGCTGGCCTGCTCCAGACCAACCTTCACGGCCTTCATGTGCGCCAGCGGGTTGCGGTTGGCGTTCTCGTAGGCCTTCGCCACGACGTAACCGATGTCGGCTTCGGTGGTTCCGGTTGCCTCGAAGTAGTGCTTTGCGCGACGGGCAAACATGGCCGGGAACGTGAACTCGTCCAGGCTGCGCTCCGACGCGTAGTGCGACGCGCGCGCCAGAAAGTCGGCACCCTCGCGGGCCGACACGGTCGTCTGCGCCTCGGCGCCCACAGCAAGAACAAAATCCCGCCCTGCAGCAATCGCTTCGATGGCCCCAATGACGGCGAGGCCTCCCGACGCACAGGCCCCTTCGACACGGGTGAAGGGCACTCCCTCAAGGGACGCGACGCCACGAGCGATCATCGAACCCAGATGCCCCTGCTGGTTAAACAGTTCGCCGGCGAAGTTGCCAACATACCCCTTCTGAATCTGTTCGGGCGACACACCTGCGTTTTGCAGCGCAAGCAGTGTCGCCTGAGTTAGATAGTCCTCGAGCGTGGGGTTTTCGCGCTTGCCGAAGTCCGGATGCTTCTTCCAGACAAAATCCGGGTGGTTCTTGCCAATAAATGCGGTGATGGCGCCGCCTGCGATGAAGACGCGACGATGCAGTTTCATTTTGTGCTCCGTATGGTTAGTGGTCGAGGTCTGTGAGTGTACGGCCCGCCGAGGCTAGGTCGTGTTTTGCCAAAGTCGAGTGCCGAATGCTGTGCTACGGCGTCGCCGTTGCTGCCGTTGTCGCGCAAGGCGTCCCTCCTTCGACCATCATGTCCGATACGCAACCCCATAATCATGACGCACCGCGCCCGACGCCCGAGGCAGCACCCGGAATGGTGGTCGCGGGGCGTTGGCGGCTGACGCAGGCGCTCAGCAGCGAGCCTGCGATCTGGGAGGCCACCGACGCTCGCCTCGATGACCGAAGGCTGTTGCTGGTCATTTTGCCCAGTGTGGATGTTGCAACCGCAACGATCGCATGGGGCGCGCTGCAGTCCGGCACCCTGCTGACCCTGTTGGACGTGCACGGCTGGCCACCCGCCGGATCGGTTGGCGTTTTTTCGGTCCCGAACGACGCCACCCCGCGCTCGCGCACCCTGTTGTCGCGCGAAACGCTGGCCTCGCTTCTGTGCGAACATGCTACAACACTGCAGCACGCGCAGTCGTTACCTCTGGCTGTGCGCGTGTGCGCGACGGAAGATCCATGGGTCGCCACAGTGGGGTCGCCCAGACTTCTGGCTCTCCCGCTGCCTGCCTCCGCCGTTGACCAGGCTCGGCGTGAAGACCGCGAACAGTTCATTGTCTGGCTGGCGTCTGCCCTGCAGGGTTTTCAGGGCGGTAGTGCAGTCGAGGCGCTGGCGACTTTGCCCGACACCGTGCGACGCGTGGTCGAGCCATGGCTTCAGGAGCCCGGTCATTCCGGTTATGCCATCGACCCGGCAGCGCTGGCCTCGACGCTTCAGGTACAGGCGGCGCTGCCTCGTGCCCCCATCCCGGCCTCGCGAGCACCGCAGCGCCCTGCGCCCGCACCTACACCGTGGGGCGCTCGCCGAGCGAAGCTGAATCGTCGCCTCCGGCTGCAGCTCGCCACCCTGCTGTCGCTGGCGATCGTGGTGCCCATGACCTTCCATGTGCTGCTCAGCCAGCGGCTGTACCGCGACAGGGCGCTGAGTGGGCAACAGCCCATCCATCCCGCGGTGACTGAAGCACCTGCTTCAACCACCGTTGCGGTGTCGCCCCT
>JAGWVZ010000238.1 GCA_018970625.1 Myxococcales bacterium
GCCTGTCTCCGGCTGCCGATTTCTTTCTGCCCAAATCACTCGGTGCCGTCACAAGCGTCGCGGGCTACAAGCCACCCGAGCCCGTCGAACAGGATGAGCGCTCGTCTGTCCTGATCCGCAAGGGGGTGGCCGCGCTCAACCGTCGGCGCACACGCAACCGCACCACCGGCTCACTCAGGACCTCCACCGAAGGCCAGCCCATCAGCCCGGCTTCGGTCGTATCAGCCGACGCCATGCTTCAGGCGCCCCCGTTGCCTGTCGCTCGGGCTGCTACCGACATGCCTGATTCACCACCCCGCCCTGGCATGCCCGGCTCGGTGGTGGCCATCACACCCAAATCGCGCGAAGAAGTTCCGGTCACTCCGATTCGGCGTCGAAAAGCAGAACCGGTTGACGTCCCACCTGAGGCCGCTCCCGCAACTTCGCTCCCGCCCGCTGCGGCTGAGCCTGCTCCGTCGCCTGCACTGGTGCCCGAAGCTGCCGCACCGGTGATGCGTCGTCGCGTGGTCGAGCCCGCTCCCGTTACCAGTAGCCGCACCGGCAAAGGTCGCCACGGAACAGGACCCGCCCCCGAAGGCACCATCGGCGACCTCGCGGGCCGCTCCAACTCCGGTTCGCTGCCCGCCGCATTTGTGGCTCCATCCCTCTTGCCCCCCGCGCCTCCTGCGCCATCGCGTACCGCCAGCGCGGTGCCCATTCAACCGGCCATAGGAAGGGCTCCTGTCGTGGCAGAAACCGGGGCCGATTCGGCAGCCGATGCCGCAATTGCCGCCCGGAGACGGGGAAGAAGCGCTTCCACGCTGATCACCGTCGCATCGGAAGTCCCAGCTGTCACCCCGCTCACCGCGCCCGAAGCCGAGGTACGATGTAAGCGCGCGCTGGAGTCGGGGGATGCCGAGGTCGCGCTCGATACGGCTCGGCGCGCATGGCAACTCGAGCCAACCCTGGGGCGTTATCTGCTCCTCATGGCGAGCACCGACCTGTCCGAAAAGCAACGCGATCTCATCAACGTAGAGGCCGATCGCACCCACGGCCTCATGCTGCGCTCCGGACGTCTGGGTTTGTCAGAGCTCCTGTTGCTGATGAGCGCAAGGCGCGTGGATTCGGTCATTGATTTCTTTGAGCGGCTTGGCGACGAAGCCTGGACCGGCGAAGAAGAGCTGGCCTCTACCTTCATTCCCTGGGCGCTCATGTCTGCCGTCGAGCAGGAAGAGAGCCTGTCGCCCGATTCCTCGATCATGCAGCTTTGGGATGAGCTGTTCAGCCGGGGCGAAGACGCTTTCCCTACGATGGTGAATCAGCCCGCTCCGGTGGGTGTCTGGCTGCAGTGGGCCATGCAGGAGTTTCCGCTCAGTGAACCGGGTCGACGACGTCTGCTGCAACTCACCCGGGTGATTGTGGAGCGTATGCTGGCCGTGAAAGGCACCGCTGCCAACGAGCAGAAATCCATACAGGCTGCCCATGCGATCGTGGGCCTCTGCGAGGCGTTCGCGCTGGTGCGGCGCCGCGACGAGGGACGCTCCCTGCTCGCCGCAATTCGACCGCATGTGGCCTCGCGCCGTAGACTGGCCCGTGCCCTCGACGATGCTCTCGAGGCCTCGCCGGTCCTCAACGATTGATCTCCGTGTACGTCCTGCAAGAGCGGTATCCTGCACGTTCGGCCCACCATGCCGCTGCAACCCTGCTCCACGGCGACGCGCGAGCAGCGATGCGCTATGTCGCGGCTCAGCCGGTTCGCCCCACGCTGGTATACATGGATCCGCCCTTCGCCGTCGGGCGCGTCTTTGATCTTGGCGTCCGCGTCGGAGACCAGACCTGGGAACGGCCCGCCTACGACGATCGACTCCCAGACGGCTTTCAAGGCTACATCGACCGACAGACCGACGTCATTCAGGCCATTGCAACCGCCCTGGACCCCCACGGCAGCTTGCTCCTGCATTGCGATCATCGGGCGTCTCCCTACCTCGCGATGGCCTGCGACCGCATCCTCGGCATGGGGGACCGACTGCCCGGCTCCACACGGCCCGGGTTCCGCAATGAGCTCATCTGGACCTACGGTCTGGGCGGCTCAAGCCCGGCTTTCTGGCCCCGAAAACACGACACGATCTTCTGGTACACGCGCGGCAATCGCTGGTTTTTTGAGGCACCGCGCGTTCCGGCCACCTCGGCGCGCATGAAAGGCATGACGAAGAAGGCGACCGATGTGCTGGACGTGCCGACGCTCAACAACATGGCGCACGAGCGGACGGGTTACCCCACCCAGAAGCCGCTGGAGCTGCTGCAGCTGTTGATCAGCGCCCATTCGCGGCCCGGCGAGCTGGTGGTGGACCCCTGCTGCGGCAGTGGCACCACAGGTGTGGCCGCCGTGCAGCTGGGCAGGGCGGCGGTTCTATCCGACCTGGGACGAGACGCGATCGCGTTCGCACGGACGCGGCTTCTGGAGGTTGGCGCCAGCGTCAGCGTCATGGCACTGAACGCCCACGCAGAAGGTGCCCCGCTGCATACCGTGTCTTCAGGCTCTCCACCCGATATCCCCGTCGCCTTTGCCGCGCTGGGGGTGCTGGACAGCTCGGGGACGTTTAGCGCGCTGGCCTGGAACGGCGCCATTGAAGGTTCAGTCGCGACTGACCAGCGCGCCTGGCTACAGCATGTGACTCCCGCACCGGAAGTGAACGCCGCCCTGTTATGGTTGGCCGATGGCACCACGTGGGTGGGTGCATGGCCAGCACCGCACCCTGAATAAGCGGGCGGTAAAGCAGGATGCTTCGCGAGGAGTGCCAGTCAGTAGCAGAATTCATGCGCGCAATCATCGTGCAGCCCCTCTCAGCCGTTCAGCAGGCGACGTTCTACCGCTTCCAGACGCTGCCGCAGCGTATCGTCAGAACGCAGGGCGCGCTCCATACTGCTGACCGCTGACAGAATGGTGGTGTGATCGCGCTCAAAGAACGCGCCCAGCTCGGGGTAGGACGCCGGAGTGTGCTTGCGCGCCAGATACATGGCCATCTTGCGCGGCTCCACGTGCCTGGCGATCCGCTTGCGTCCCCTGACGTCTCTGGGGGTTACGCCGAACTGCTCGCAGGTGAAGCGAAGCACGTCCTCGCAGCCAATACGCGGTTTTGATTCCTGTACGACGCGCGGCAGCTGGGCACGCGCCACATCCAGCGTGAGGGCAACCCCCTGCAGCTGCGCGTACGACAGCACGCGGTGCAAGGCACCCTGCAGTTGCCGCACATTCCCACGGATACTGGCGGCGATGAACTCCAGAATGCCCTGCGGTGCGCTCACATTCATTGCGGCGGCCTTGCGACGCAGAATCTCCAGCCGCGTCTCTTCGTCAGGTACTTGCACATCGCAGATAAGGCCCATGGCGAGACGCGACTTCAGGCGCTCCTGCATGTCGCTCATCTCTTCTGGAATGCGGTCGCACGTCACCACGATCTGACGACCGGCCTGCGTCAGCGCGTTAAAGGTGTGGAAAAACTCTTCCTGCGCCTTCTCCATGCGCTGAATGAGCTGAATATCGTCTACCAGCAGCAGATCGACGTCAAAGCGGTTCTTCTGCCGGAACTCGTCCATGCGCCGGTTGGTGATCGACGTGTGAAACTCGTTGGCGAAGGTCTCGGCGCTGACATACCGCACTCGAATCGACGGATTGGCTCGCAGCGCACCCACGCCAATGGCGTTCATCAGGTGGGTCTTTCCCAGACCCACGCCGCCGTAAATAAAGAGCGGGTTGTACGTCTGTCCTGGCGCTTCGGCGACGACGCGGGCCGCTGCGCTGGCGAAGCGATTGCAACCGCCCACGACGAACGAATCGAAGTCCATGATCGGACTCAGGCCGGCGGCTCCAATCCGGGCATCTACACTGGGTTCCTGCGCTGCAGCGCGTGACCGCTTGATCGAAGAGGACCTCGCAGGGCGGCCGTCACTTCCGGAATGGGCGTCTGCATCAGCGGCCGCGCCGAAGAGCGTCTGCTGCGCGGCACCGTCGAATTCCAGCACCACTCGCAGCGGCCTGCCGGCGATTCGCTCGGCGCATTGCTCGGCGAGCGGCTGTAGATTCTTGCCAAAGAGAATCGAGGCGACCTCATCACCGATCGACAGAACAATCGACTCCTCATCCGACGTCCGCACGCGAGCCGCGTCCAGATAGGATGGATAGTGCGCTTCGCCAAGCACGCGGCGAAGTTCCTGACGGGTGATGTGCCAAAGGTCGAGCATGCTTTCTCCACGGCCCACCTTATCCAACGAAGGGGAGCTGATGTGTGTCCGCGAGGGGAACCCGCGGTCGAACCGGGAATGTCCGTTGGGTAACATCCACGTGTCGGCGATTCAACTGGCAACTTGGCTCCGCACGGGTGTTCAGTCTTTCTGTAACCCTCCGAAATGAGGCATATATCGGATTTTCTTTGAGTGTAGCCCGGGGGGCTGTGGATAACGGTGGAGAACAGAAAATGACGTTATCACCGACGCTTTGCCCTGTGATCCTGAGGCGATCTTCCGAGACTTGTCCACATGCAAATTTTTATAGTTCACACAGCAGCTTGCGGACTTTTGCCGTTTAACACGGTAACCTGCGGCGCCTTCATTACTGCCTTTTTGTTCACCGCTCATCGCAGGGGTCGAAAACGGCGTCCACGTGTGCTGAAAGTGCACACGCATTGTCGCAACTGTTTCAAACAAGTGCGTCAATTCTGGCCGTTTGCGTGGTCGGTGCAGACGCGTTGTCGTCGCGCATGCATGGCTACAGAACGGGCGATGCCGCATCACTCGCCTGCGTGGGCCAGCACTCCTGCCGCCCCAACACGGTGCATGGGTCCTAAATCAACGTGGCGTTGCACTTCGGGCATCGCTTCTGGTGTGCGCTCGCGCCGCCGCTCCACCCGCACTCAAAACACAGCTTCACCGCCAGATGGCTGGCGGTATGCTTCAGGGTTGCGCGACGAGACAGGAAGTTCCACACCCACAGGACGGCCGTGAATCCGGCGATGCCGTACACCAGATGAAAGACCTTGTAGCCTGCTGCAAGGTCGAGGTTCATGAATTCCATCGGACGTGTCGGGTCTCGAGTAAAAACTGGAGGGTGGCGGATGCTTCCTTGCACCGTCGTGTATATCGGATGCATCTGACTGTGCGCCAGCCCTGCAGATGAGATGATCATGAACGAGACCCGGCACTCCGACACCCTGCGCATTGAACGCGTGGACGCCATGCGCTGTGTCGAACAGGGGGCCTGGGACGCGCTGTTGCCCGAGCCCATCTGCCCGTTCATGACCTGGACCTGGCTGTCGACCCTCGAGGACGCCCAGCTGGTCACGGCAGACACTGGCTGGATACCCATGCACCTGCTGGCATGGAAGGGTGACAAGCTGCTCGGGGCCATGCCGATGTACGCCAAGAGTCACAGTTTTGGCGAGTTTGTGTACGACTTCTCGTGGGCTCATCTGGCCGACCGGCTGAGCGAGCCCTACTACCCCAAGCTGGTGGTCACCAGTCCCTTCGCGCCCGTGTCTGGCGCCCGCATCCTCGCGTCGCCCGCGCTACCGGAAGCCGAGAGGCTCGCCATTCAGACAGCGCTCGTCCATCACGCCATCGGGCTGGTGGACGGTCGTAATTTCCACAGCCTGCACCTGCTCTTTGTGCCGGTGGATGATGTTCAGCACCTGGCCTCGCGTGGGCTCCTGCATCGCGTCTCTCATCAGTATCACTGGCACAATGAGGGATACGCTGATTTCGAGGCGTATCTGCAGCGGTTTCGCAGCAAGCGCCGGAAGGAAATTCGGCGTGAACGAAAACAGCTGCACGATCAGGGCATTGTGGTTCGCACGGTCGCAGGCCGGGATATTCTGACTGCCGAGCTGGATCGCATGTACGATTTTTATGCCGATACCTGCTCACAATACATGGGCGGCGGGCAGTATCTCTCACGCGAATTCTTTCACCTGATTCATTCCCGACAACCCGGGCTGATTCGGCTCTTTCTGGCGCATAACGCGGATGGTGACATCATCGCGGGCACGTTTAATATCGAAACTCCCGAACGGCTGTACGGCCGTTACTGGGGC
>JAGWVZ010000239.1 GCA_018970625.1 Myxococcales bacterium
CGCCCTCACAAAATCAGGCATCGCGCGCACCATCCGTGACTTTGCCCGCGCCACCCGCCTCGCCAAAAAGGCCGGCTACGACGGCGTCGAAGTCATGGGCAGCGAAGGCTACCTGATCAACCAGTTCATTGCGGCGCGCACCAACAGGCGCACAGACGAATGGGGTGGATCCTTCGAGAACCGCATTCGTTTTCCCATCGAGGTTGTGAAGGCTTGCAGGGCTGCGGTCGGCCCCGAGTTTATTATTATTTACCGCCTGTCCATGATCGACCTCGTACAGGATGGTTCGACGTGGGACGAAGTGGTGACGCTCGGTCAGCGGATTGAGGAGGCCGGCGCATCCATCATCAACACCGGGATTGGCTGGCACGAGGCACGAATTCCGACCATCGGCACCATGGTGCCGCGCGCAGCATTCTCATGGGTGACCCACCGCATGAAAGGCGAAGTGAGCATTCCTCTGGTCACGAGCAACCGCATCAACATGCCCGACACAGCCGAGCAGGTACTCGCGGACGGACACGCCGATATGGTGAGCATGGCGCGCCCCTTTCTGGCTGATCCGGACTGGGTCAACAAGGCGGCGCAGGATAAAGCCGACGAAATCAATACCTGCATTGCCTGCAATCAGGCTTGTCTGGACCATGTATTCCAGCGCAAGGCTGTATCCTGCCTGGTGAACCCGTATGCAGGGCGCGAGACCAAACTGCTGATGCGCGCCGCTTCGGTGCGCCGTCATGTTCTGGTCGTGGGCGCCGGACCGGCCGGTCTGGCATGCGCGGTGGAATCAGCTCGGCGTGGCCACAGGGTCACCCTATTCGAGGCGGATTCGAAAATTGGTGGGCAATTCAATATGGCCAGGCGTGTTCCCGGAAAAGAGGAATTCAATGAAACACTCCGCTATTTCGGAAGGCAACTGGCGCTGCAAGGCATCGATGTTCGCCTGAATACCCGCGCTACCGTAGAAAGTATTCGCGCAGAAAATCCTGACCATGTCATTCTTGCGACCGGCGTTGTTCCGCGCACCCCTTCGATTCCGGGAATCGATCATGCGTCGGTTCTCTCGTATGTGGATGTGCTTCGCAACGATGCGAAGGTCGGTAAAAAGGTCGCCATTATTGGTGCAGGTGGTATTGGATTTGATGTCGCTGAATTTCTGGTGCACGATCCGCCAAGGGCGACGAATTTTCAGGATTTTCATGCTACCTGGGGTGTGGATACCCGGCTGGCTACCCGCGGCGGCATGGTCACGCCGGATGTTCCGCATGCAGACCGGGAGATCTGGCTCTGCCAGCGCTCCGAGACCAAAGTGGGTGCAGGGCTCGGCAAAACAACCGGGTGGATTCATCGTAGCTCACTCGCCAATCTGGGCGTGACCATGATGCCCGGCTGCAGCTACGAAAAAATCGACGATCAGGGTCTGCACCTCACCATCAACGGGCAGCAGAAGGTGCTCGACGTCGACAATATCATCATCTGTGCAGGTCAGGAGCCCCTGCGCGAGCTCTTTGGAGGCCTTACCGCCACCGGCATGTCGGTGACCCTCATTGGCGGGGCCGATGTCGCATCAGAGCTCGATGCCAAACGCGCGATTGAACAGGGGACCGAGGTGGCGCTGGCGCTGGCGTAATTCGATTCAGCCCAGCACCCACACCAGCGCCCCTAGGGTCACAAAGCTGAGCGGAATGCCCACAGCGACCATCAGGCCGCAAAGGGCAGGGTCCAGCTTGTGCTCAGCTGCAATAATGCCGGCCGTAATCATGGGGGCCATGCCGGCTTCCAGCAACGTCACCTTCGGTACCAGACCACTCAATCCGAGGCCCGTAAGCATCGCAATGCCAGCCATCAGCGCGGGCGCCACAATCAGCTTCAGTAACAGCCCCAACGAGAGGTCGGGCGCACGGGCCTTCACCTCACCCAGACGCAGCTGAAATCCAACCGAAAAAAGCGCCAATGGAGCGAGCGTGGACGCCAGCGTTTGAAATACACTACGAGAAGCTTCTGAAATCGAGGCAGGAACTGAAAAGGGCAATAACTCCGGTGTTACCAGCGCCCTGCCAAGCGTGGCGGCAATACAAAGGGCAATAAATGGAGGAAACGTCACCACTCGTTGCACAATCATGCGAATCGAGGGCTCACCCGCCGACATGCGGGCTGCGGTTATCAGTCCGAGTGTGGAAAGTGTCAGAAAAGAACCCAACTGGTCGGCGACGAGTGCAATCGGTACGCCGTCTGCGCCATAAAAGGCCTGTGTCATGGGCAGGCCCACAAAACTGGTATTGCCCAGACCGGCCGTCAGCATCAGGCAGCCGGTGGTTGCGTTGTCCCAGCGCATGACCTTGCGTAATGACAGCACCATTCCGGAAATGGTCAGAAAGACAATCCACGGCATGAGTGCCGGGAACGCCAGCTCGGCCCGAAACTGCATGCCGGGTACATGCATAAAAACAACCGCAGGCAATGCGACGTGCACAATCCATGAATTGATGACCGGTGGAGCATTGTCCGGCATGCGTCGTGTCAGGCGCAGAACAATGCCAAGCACAAAGCACAGAATCAGAAGGACGAGATTATTCACGGGCGATATCGACTCAGGGACGGGTGGTCGGCAGGTTAGCGTGGTAGCGTTGCCGCATCGGGTACGCAAGCAACCCGCGAGCCCGTACGCACGTATCGCGCCCGGCTCGATCGAGCATGAATCATGACAGCCAGGCCTTCGCACAGGGGCGTCCCACGTCCCGTTTTATCGGCGCGCCTTGTGCGGCATGTCAAAATCGACCGCACCAGCGTCGAATCTACGCAACATCTGGCGTGATGCGACGACATACCGGGGGATGCAATCATCGTTTTCTTTTTCATTCCCCCTGAGTCGCCATGCAGTACACGCCGTTTCGCCTGGATGATATCGCCCGCGATATCTTTCACTTTGCTCCGGAAGCATTCTTTGAACTGTACGCTCCTGTGGAATCTCCGTGTGCGGCGACCTGGCACGAGTGGTGGCCGGATGCGCATCAGCCGTGGAGTGGCATGACGGTGCGCACAGCGATTCGGCGGCTGGATACACAACTGTCGCCACAACGCTGGTTGCCTGACGCGTGCTACACGAGTGTGGCCGTCAATACCCACGAGCTGTGGGCGTGCGAGCTTCAGTCTGTCGCGCGGCATCATCCGCGAGCACGGGCGAGCACCTGCCTGGCGAAGCTTTTGCGGCAGGCCTTCCCGGAGCTTCCTGAGGGCGGCATCGAAGCACGTGCCCTCGAGGTGCGCACTGTGCAGTCACCCCGTATCACCAGGCCGCTGCCGCAATCGAAAGCCGTACTTCGGCTTCAACGCGCTGTTGCGCCGTCTGCTGCTGTGCAATCCACTCGCGACCGGGAAGGGCTCTGCCGCTTTGAGCCCAGCGACGCGCTCTGCACCCTCGATCCGCTGGATCGCCGATTCTCGCACCCACGTTACTGGCCGTTTGTCTGCCTTTCGCAGCGGGTAACCGCCGACCACCTGTCGTTGCGGCTTGCCCGTCTGGTTGAGCTCGAGAAAACATGCTCGATTTCTTTTACTGAAGTTCGCCTGTTGCTCGGCTGTGTGGGCCGAGTTAGATTCCCGAAAGACTCTCGCTTTGCGAGCGCTATGGAGCACACCATGAATGAATCGGCCGCACTCAGCGCCCTTGATTTCGGGCACATGACCGAAGAGGAGCGTCACCGCATTTTGCTCGACGCCAACGAACGCCAGACACGACTCTACGAAGAGCGCCTGAAGGAAGCGGAGCGCAAAGGGCTTGAAGAAGGTGAGCGCCGGGGGCTTGTGGACGGTGAGCGCCGGGGGCTTGAGGAAGGTGAGCGCCGAGGGCTGCTTGCTGCGGCGCGTGCTGTATTGTCCTTGCACCGTTCTGCCAGCGAGGTGGATTCGGCCATTTCTGCGCTGGAGCAATGCACCGGCAACGATGAGATCAAAGTCGCCCTGACCAGTCTGTTGCGCTGAGGTCGGGTAGTTGGGAATCTCGGGCGCGCGGCCAGATGCAGATGGGTCAGGGTTCTGATCTGTAGGAATATCCCTTACTCACCGCGTGCCGCGCGCTGCAAACGCTCCAGTACCAGCGCGCAGTTCTGGTGCCATTCGCGCGCGGTCACACGGACGTGTTGCCAGCCTCGAGCGGACAGAACGCCCGGTACGTGCACCCAGCGTTCGTGTGCGCCATGCTCCTGATGTCCTTCGTCGCAGAGCACCGCCACACCATAGTGACCTGACTTGCCCGGTTGACCCATCGCCAGAGGAATCCGGAATTCCGATGTCCCCAGATCGGTGTCGCACTGCAGCCCGGCTGCCCGCAGAGCATCGGCGATCTGTACCGCCAGCGGCACACGATGGCGAGCAAATCGCCCTTCACTCGCCACGTTGCGGGAAATCGGTGCTCGCGACGAGCGGACCAGTTCCAGTGTTCGTTCGGCCTGCGACTGTCGACCGTGCGCGACGTGATGGGTGAAATCCAGAAACGCCCTGAAGAGACGCGGCCCGTCATTCGTCGCCGTCGAGGTGCTCAGCTGGCTCGGTTCGAATGACGCGACAATGACCGTCTCGCGTCGCGCGCGAGAGACCGCGACGTTGAGACGCCGCTCGCCACCGCGCTGTCCCAGCGGCCCAAAACGAGCCGGCACATAGACCTCGGTGCCGCCGACGGAGCCCTTCTTGCGCCGCTCTACTGGCGCGTGGCCGAGCGAGAACACGATCACATCACGCTCGTCGCCCTGTACCGCCTCGATATTTTTCACAAAAGGGCGCTCATCAAGACGCTCACTTGCGATCGCCGCGTCGTATCGCTGTCCGAAATCCGGATCGGACTGCCGGCGCGCCTCAATCTCGTCGTACACGACCTTTCGTTGCTGAATATTGAACGTGACCACGCCAACACTGGGTACCTTTTCGCGGCGTAACAACTCTGCCATCTGATCGACCACGACACGCGCCTCGGTGGCATTGGCGCCATTCGCATAGGATCCGTCTGGAACGTTTACCCAACGAATGGCCGTAGAAACCGAACGCGCCACCGTCGCTGGAATTGTGCGTAAATCTCCGCCGTACATGGAGTGATTCGAGAATGCGATGAGCTCTTCATAAAGACACCGATAATGCCACTTCAGACCGGTGCGCGGCACGCGCCCACGCGCAAGCACCAGCAATGATTCTGCGTCCAGCACGTCGGTGGCCTGACCGTCCTCATCGACGAGGACTTCCTCTTCGTCGCCACCCGTGGACTCAAAAAATGACGTAGGCGGCATCTGCTGCTCGTCGCCTGCCACCACCACCCGCCTGCCTCGCAGCATCACCGGTAACCCGTTCTGCACCGTACATTGCGATGCCTCGTCCATAATAATCAGGTCAAACAGAGGCTCGCGCGGAAATAACACCGCCAGTGTTTCGGGCGACAATAACCACACCGGCAACGCGTCCAGCAGTCCTGATGTGGCATATTGCCGCATAAAGGAACGGAGGGTCGGAATATTGCGCTGCTTTCGAGCATCTTTCAGCATATTCTCGCGCGCGGCCTGCACCGGCGTGCGACGAGCGCGATATTCTGCACCCGGCTCTGTCAGCAATTCATTCTGGTCTCTCAATTGCAAAATGCGGTCGACCTCAGCCGTCGCCAGTTGCCGATGTTTCTGCTGAAGCGCCTGTTCAGCGGTGACCTCGTCTCCAAACGCGGTGGGCCTGTCAGCCTGCGCCACATCGCTCTGCTCCTGCTCGACTCTTTGTATCCAGGCCTCGGCCCACGTCCGAACCAGAACATCGGTCCACTTTCCCGGCGCGGGTGATACGGCGCTGTCAACGAGCGACAAAAGAAGCGCGGTTGCACCCGCCAGCGAGCCTTCGAGCTCGCGTACGCGTCGCGCCATCTCAGACACCCGCGCCTGATCGCGCTGCCACGCTGCGTGCAGCTGTTGCGCCGTCGTCGAGGTCGGTGACGACGACAACCACGGCAGGTGTACCTGCACCCGCACCGCCTGCATGGCCAACGCCTGCCGCGCCTGCCACCAGCCCAGCAAGGTGTTCAGGCG
>JAGWVZ010000240.1 GCA_018970625.1 Myxococcales bacterium
TGTGGAAGGCGCGGTAATGAACTCCGGCGCGATTGTGGATGCGATTCGCGAGTTGGTGAGTCGTAATCGAATTCGTCAGAAGGAATGCGCGATGGCGGTCTCGGGCTATTCGGTAGTGGTCAAGAAGGTGACGCTGCCGTTGATGACGAGTCAGGAGCTTCGGGATTCGATTCGCTTTGAAGCGGAGCAGTACATCCCGTTCGATATTGATGATGTGTATCTGGACGTGTGGGAGCTCGGCTCTCGTCCTGCGCAGGGCCAGATGGATGTGCTTCTGGTGGCGGCGAAGAAGGATGTGGTGAACGACTACATCACGGTGGCTCGCGAGGCAGGTCTGGATCCTCGTGTGATGGACGTGGAAGCCTGCTGCATGCAGAACATGTTCGAGGTGAACTACGGTCTGAACGCCGGTGAGTCGGTGGTGCTCGTGGACATTGGCTCGTCTGTCACGAACATCAACGTGTTGTCGGACGGTGCGACGGTGTTCACGCGCGGTATCGCGATGGCGGGCAACCTGTTCACCGAGGAGATTCAGAAGCAGCTGAACATCACGTATGAAGAGGCGGAGTCGTACAAGCGTGGCGGAAGCGAGGCGCAGTCCGATGCGCTCGTGCCAGAGGAAGTGGACCGAGTCATGCTTCAGGTGGCGGAGACGATCGCGGGCGAGATTCAGCGAACGCTGGACTTCTATGCGGCAACGTCTGCCCAGTCTCTTTTCTCGAAGATCTATCTGAGCGGTGGTAGCTCGCGCATCCCGGTTCTGGGGCGCACGATCGCCCGCATGTGCGGTGTGATGGTGGAGCTTCTGAATCCGTTCGCTCAGGTGGCGTACGACTCCAAGGCATTTAGCCCGGCGTTTCTGGACCAGGTCGCACCATCTGTGGGTGTGGCCATGGGTCTGGCGCTGCGCAGGAGCGTGGAATAAATGATTCGGATTAATCTACTTCCAGTCCAGCAGGACCGACAGCGTCAATACGGGAAGCAGCAGTTCCTGGTTGGCGTGGTGTTGCTGATGGTGGAGTTGGTCGCGCTGTACTTCGTGCACGGCAACAAGGCCGAGCAGCTCGAGGAGCGCGAGGCCGCTCTGGGGGCGCTGCAGTCGGAGATCGCGACCTTGCGTGAGGCCACCGCGCAGAATGACCAGTTGAATCAGCAGAAAGAAGCGCTGCAGCAGATGGCGAACGTGCTGGAAGAGCTGGAGGCCAATCGCGCTGGCCCGGTGCAGATGCTCGATGAAATGAAGCTGATGTTGAACGCTCCCAGCAATGAGCTGGAGCGCGTCTCTCAGGAAGTGCGCCGATGGAACCTGAACTGGTCACCCACGAACCTGTGGCTCACGGATTTCCGTGAGGTCGACGGAGCCGTGGTGATCAACGGTCAGGCGATGACCAACGATGACATCGCCGAGTTCAACACGCGTCTGGCGACGTCCGTTTACTTCAGCGGTGTGCGACTGAACAGTACCCGGGCGGTGCAGGACCCTGCGCTGGGCCGCGTGTACAGCTTTACGCTGACCGCACGTGTCAACTACGGCATCGTCGACGAGCAGGGGTAAGCCATGGGCGACTTTCTGGAACAATTTGACAAGATCCCTGTCAGTCAGAAGCTGCTGCTGTTGCTGCTCGTCGTGGCCGCTGTGTTCGTCGGCTACTACCTGGTCTACTACAGCCCGCTGGAAGACGAGATCAAGCAGACGGATCGTCAGGTGGCCGATGCCATGGCCGAGCGGACGACGCTGCAGAACACTGCGAACGAGGCCGCTGCGATTCAGCAGGAGATCGCGGAGCTTTGCCAGCGCCGCTCCAGTTTCATCGAGAAGTTGCCTGCCGCCGCCGAAGTGGAGTCGCTGCTGCAGAGCGTCCACGAGTACGCCATGCAGGCGGGCCTGGAGATTCAGTCGTTCGTTCGACAGGATGACGTGCCCGATGCGAACTACACACGCATCCCGGTGTCGATGGAGGTGAAGGGGTCCTACGACCAGGTCGCTGACTTCTTCGATCGGGTCGGGCGCATGCAGCGTATCGTCAACATCAACAACATTTCACTCGTGAAGACCGCGGAGCGTAACCCCGCGAGCAGCGGGTCAGTTGGCGATGCTGTGCCGGATTTCCTGAACCCCGGTGTGATACGCGTTGGCCCCCCCCGACTTCAGGTAGCGTATCAGATCTCGACCTACTATGCGGATCCGTCCGCGAGCGGCGCCGACGTTTGCGCCGCCAATCCCGGAGGGCAGCCATGAACCCTGCGCTGATGGATGGCCTGCGACGACGCTATGTTGTGGTGTTGGCTGGTGCGTTAATCGCTCCGCTGGTTGCGTGCGGCGATGACGGAGACGGGGATGAAATGCAGCTGCCTCCCCCACGGCCTGCTGAACAGGTCGCAGCCGCAGAAGCCGCCGCGCCCGCGGCTGCCGCGGCGACGTCGCTCATTACGGAGATCGACCGGCGCGAATTCTCGTCTGGCGCTCGAGACCCGTTCACTCCGCCCGAACTTCAGGTTGCGGAAGCGACGAACGAAACCATCATTCGTCCAGAATGCAACGTAGAAGTGGAGCCGCTCGGAGCCCTCGAACTGACGTCTGTCAAGCTGATCGGTCTGCTGACCGGAACGCCTGTGCCCCGCGCGATTTTCTCTATCCCAGGCCAGAACGAGGCGGTTTTCGTCTCGGAAGGTGCGAAGCTCGGCCCCGATTGCAGTTTCCAGATCGTTGAGATCCGGGAGAACGCTGTCGTGCTGGAGCAACTGACGGATGTCGAAGAGCAACGTACCCAGACGACGATTCCCCTGAATCCGGAAGGGATCGAAGCGACGGTGGTCACAAATCGCTGACGGAAATTTGCGAAACTGCCGTACCTGTCTCAAATGCCCATGAACTGTGCCCACCGCCCTGCGGCCCGCAGCTTGCCCTTTGGGGAGCGATATGTGGAGAGCGCCATGAAATTCACTGTCCGAACCTGGATCCTGACATTGCTCGCCGCGTCCTTGGGCGCGAGCACCGCCGCGGCATCGCCCGGCGATGAGGTGAATGACATCTCGGGCATCGAAATCACCGAGACCGAGTCACAGACCGTGATTCGTATCGTTGGAGATGATCATCCCACCTTTTCGGTATACCGGCTGCGGACGCCGCTGCGTCTGTTCGTCGATATCTCGGACAGTGCTCTCGCCTCCACGCTCGCCAACCAGTCCGTGAACAATGGCGTGGTCAGTGAAGTGGGAGCGGTGACCTACAGCGACGAGCTGACGGATGTCACACGCGTCGTGATCGGTTTTGATGTGGACGCCCCGTACGATGTGGTCGCCGAGGACGGCGATCTCGTCATCACGGTGGATGGGAGCATGCGCACGTCGACGGAAGCCGCCGTAGCGGTTGTGCCGCCGGACGTGATGGACGAACTGGCGTCGGCGCGTGAGCGTTCGTCTGCGCTTCAGGCAGCGCTCGAGGATGCAGAAGCGCGGGCAGCGACGGCCGAAGCCGAGGTGCTTGGCACGCAGCTGGATTTGCAGCGTGCCGAAGAGTCTCGCCTTGCCGCGCTTGCCGGTGTCGATCTGGCAGCGGAAGCGACCGAACGACTGCGGCGTGAGTCGCAGGCCAGGCTTGACGCGCTCAGCGCAGATCTTCAGGCGCGCGACACGCGCGTTGCCGAACTCTCGCAGGAAATCGCAGCGTTGCGCGCCAACGGTGCCGATGCGAGCGTCGTAAACGAACTCTCGGGTGCGCGCGACGCCGCTCAGGCCGAAGTGGATCGCATGCAGGTTGCGGTCCGTCAGCTGCAGGAAGAGCGGGACGCCGCGCTGGCTCAGGTAGCATCTGCTCAGGACTCGGAACGCCTGATCGCGGCACAGCAGCGTCAGCTGGACGAGCTTACGGCGGCGAATCGTGCCGCCGAGGCGCGTCTGAACGAGCTCGGTCAACAGTGGGCCGCAACGCAAGGCCCTCCGTCCATCGCGGACGTTCGCTTTGAGCAGGACGGCAATGTGGACCGCGTGATCATCGAGATCGCGGCAGGAGCCGAGTTCATGTCCCAGCCATGGGAAGATGGGCTCGCGGCGATCGTCTTCGATGATGCCTCGCTGCCCGACTCGCTTCGTCGCACGCTCGATACTCAGGCGTTCAACGGTCCGGTTCGCTTTGTCTCGTCTTACACCGACACCGACGGCATGGTGCGCGTGGTCGCCGAGCTGCAGGGCGCAGTCTCCGAGATTGTCCGTCAGGAGTCCGACCGCATTGTCTGGGAGTTCACGCGCGCCGCTGATGAACTGCCCGCCGTCGCTGAAGGCACCTACACGGCCAGCCCAGAGCCTGCCGCGTTGGCCATGGGAGTGCACACCGCGCAGGATGGAAACTGGGGTGGCAGCACGGAGTACCGCTCCGAGTCGCCCTTCCAGCAGCCGCCCCGGATGAGCAACAAGCGCATCACCATCGACCTTCGCGACGCGGATATCGCCAACGTGCTGCGACTGCTCGCCGATGAAGGCAACATCAACATCGTGGCGAGCGACGACGTGGATGGTTCGGTGACGCTTCGTCTGCGCAGCGTCCCGCTCGACGAAGCGCTCTCCATCATCCTGCAGTCCAAAGGATACGGTTGGATGCAGGAAGGCAGTGTGCTGCGTGTGGCGCCGCTCGAGACCTTCGAGGCGGAATACGATGCCTACCTGGAGCGCCTGGCGACCGAAGCCGGCCTCGAACCGCTGCAGGTTCGAATGATTCCCGTGAACTACGCGACCGCCATGCAGCTGACCATGGTCGTAAGCAGCGTGCTGTCTTCGCGCGGTACCGTGACCGCAGACTCCCGCTCCAACATGCTGATCGTCACCGACGTGATCGGAAATCTGGACGCGGCCGAGCAGATCGTCGCGCAACTCGATACCCAGACGCCGCAGATCCTCATCGAGGCGCGTATCGTCGAGACCAACGACCAGTTCCGTCGGCAGTTGGGTATTCAGTGGGGTGGTGACTTCGTCGCCGACCAGTCTCGCGGCAACTCCACCGGACTGCTCTTCCCCAGCACCATCGGCATCGCCGGTGGCGCCGCTGACGGCCAGACGCCCATCGCCGGAACGTCCTCACAGCCCAACTTTGCGGTCAACCTGCCCGCGCCTGCCGGTACCGGTACCGGTGGTGCCATCGGTATGACCCTTGGAAGCCTGTCGGGAGCCTTCAACCTGAACCTGCGCCTCAGCGCTGCCGAAACACAGGGCTCCGCGAAAATCATCTCGGCCCCTCGTATCATGACATTGCACAATCAGTCCGCGAGTATCACAAGCGGCGTGTCGATCCCCGTCTCCGTTGTATCGGCAGCCGGTGCCCAGACCGTGTTCTTTGACGCGGCGCTGACCCTCAACGTCACACCGAGAGTCACGCCCGACGGAAACATCTTCCTGGATGTGAACGTGACCAAGAACGAACCCGACTTTGAGAACACCGGCTCACGCGGTGACCCGTCCATTGTCCGGCGCGAAGCCCGCACCCAGCTGCTGGTTCGTGACGGCGACACCACCGTCATCGGTGGCATTTTCCAGCGGAATACAGGTTTCTCGACCGACCGCGTCCCCTTCCTGGGCAGCCTGCCCATCATTGGCCCTCTGTTCCGCAGCTCCTCGCGTACCGACGTCCGCAACGAGCTGCTCGTCTTCATCACGCCGCGCATCGTCAACCGCGATATGTCGATCGACGTGGTGGGCACGGGTGGGGATATCATGCAGCCCGATGAAGAAGAATAAGGTGACACTCTTCGGTCCGATGGGCTCCGGTAAATCCACCATCGGTCGTGCGCTCTCCGCCCTCAGTGGGCTCCCTTTTCTGGACCTCGACGACATGGTCTCGGCGCATTTCGGGACGGACATCGTCAACATCTTTGGTCAATACGGTGAACCAGCCTTCCGCCACATCGAACAGCTCCGCGCCGTCGAACTCCTCGACGGGCCGGATAGCTTCGTGTTGGCCACCGGCGGCGGAACCATCCAGCATGCCGACGTTCAACGCCGCCTCGATGGGCCCGGCGTTTGCTCCGTCTACCTTCGTGTCAGCGCGGACGCCGGTCGC
>JAGWVZ010000241.1 GCA_018970625.1 Myxococcales bacterium
AGTAAAGCTACCTTACCTTTCGCTTGCTCAGCACACAACCCTCCTCTTCTCCCGAGCGACGAGAGCACCATGTTGCGAACCATCGGTACGGACATCTGGGTGGTCGATTACGACCATTTCGCGGGTCTGATTCATTTTCCCACGCGCATGACGGTGTTGCGCCGCAAGGACGGCGGGCTGGTGCTGGTTTCGCCCGTTCCGCTGACCGACGCGCTGCAGCAGGAGATCGAGGCGCTGGGCCCCGTGCAGGTGCTGCTGGCGCCGAATCTGTTTCACCACATGTACCTGGCACCGGCCGTGGCGAGATTTCCGCAAGCGGCCGTTTATGGTCCGCAAGGTCTTCAGCAGAAACGCAAAGAGGTAACGTTTACGGAACTTATGGGTCCGGACATTTCCGAAAGCCTTATGGGGCCCGGAATTACGATTGTGCCGATGAAGGGAGTTCCGGCGATTGGCGAATTTGTTCTTTTTCACGAGGCGTCAGAGACGCTGGTGACCACCGACCTGGTGATGAACGTGTACGAGGCGCGCGGGTTTCTGAGCCGGCTGGTGTACTGGCTCGAAGGTGCATGGAAACGCGCCGGGGTTCCGCGCCTATACCGCTTGCTGATGAAGAATCGCGATGCGTGGCGCGCGTCGTTTGACCGAATTCTGGGATTTCCCGTGCGGCAGCTGTTGATGGCGCACGGCACCATTGTGGAGCGCGACCCGATGCAGTCCATCCGAGCCGAGCGCGCGCGCCTGGGCCCGTAACATTTTTGCAGGGCGTTGCACGTTCAGGCTCAAGGCAGTCCCGACAGGCTGAATGCTGGTCACCGGCGCTCGTTTCGGGCAGAACACCCACCTGCGCGTCTGATTCCCCCGGGTGATCGTGGTCTCGAAGCTCCGCCCTGCCAACCCTCTGATTCTGGCCACCGTCACAGTGGCGTTGTGCATCGCCGCCTGTCGCACCGAAGCGCCGTTGCCTTCGACAACGACAGGTGCACCCGCTGCGCTGCCCGAGGGGTCGACGCCGGTCGTCGATCCGGGTTCGGTGGCCGCGCCGGTGCAAGAGGGATCGGCGGGTGATGCGACCCCCGCCGCAACGGGATTGCAGGTGCAGACGCAAGCCGATGTCATGTGGGTGATTGGCGACGTGCACGGCGACCTGACGGCGCTGAACGCGGCGCTGCAGCTGGCCGGTGTGACGGATGCCGCCGGTCACTGGGCCGGCGGTGATGACGCGCTTGTTTTCGTGGGCGACCTGCTGGACCGCGGCGCCGACGATGCGCCGGTGTTGAACACGGTACGCCGACTTCAGGGCGAAGCAGCCGAGGTCGGTGGCGCGGTGTACTGCCTGTTGGGCAACCACGAGCTCATGAACGTCGCGGGCGATTTTCGGTACGTGGCCGAGGCGGCGTGGCAGGGCTGGCCGGCGGCGCCGGCGACGGCGGAGTTGCCGGAAGTGCCTGATTTTGCTCGTGATCGCGTGGCTGCCTTCCGGCCCGGTGGTGACGCGGCGGCGTGGCTGCAGACCCTGCCCGTGTTTCTTGTCGTGGGCGACACGCTTTTTGTGCACGGCGGCCTGCTGCCTTCGCACGTCGATTACGGGCTGGCACAGATCAACACCGAGGTCTCGGCGTGGATCGGCGGGCAGACACGCGAACCTCCGCAATGGGCGGCCAGCGACAACAGCCCCGTGTGGACGCGGGTGTGGTCGCTTCCCGAACCACCGCCCGACTGCGCCGAGCTCACCGCCCTGCTGGACCGCATCGACGTCGATCGCATGGTCGTGGGGCACACCGTGCAGCCACAGGGCATGAACGCCGCCTGTGACGGCCGGGTATGGCGCGCCGACGCAGGAATCTCGGCGCATTATGGTGGAAACGTGCAGGTGCTGCGCGCGACCGTGGACGAGTGGCGGCCGGTGTTGCCGACGCGCTAGACGGCCACGCCTGATGCTGCGCGATGCCACGTCGCCAGGCGATGCGGCAGGTGTACCACCGCCCTGATCAGCATGGCTCGGCGCGGTGCATCACCGTGTTCTGCGCTAACACACGGCGGAACACCGCAGGTTTTTTGCGTACTGCGGATCGATGGGTGATCGTGAAGGGGCATGTATTCAGATTCAGGATACCGCCTGCCACACAGGAGCTCCGTATGAGATCGAACGCAACACCGCTGCTGATTCTGGCGGCCGTGAGCCTTTTGCCTTCGCTGGCATCAGCGGCCACGTTTACGGTCACGACGACGCTGCCCACTGGTCCCGGTTCGTTGCGGGCCGCCATTGAGAGCGCCAACGCGGCGCCGGGTGCCGACACGATCGCGTTCAACATTGCGGGCGCACCCGAACCGGTGAGCGGCGTGTACCTGATTGCGCCCGTGACAAGCCTGCCGGCGATTACCGGACCCACCGTGCTGGATGCGACCACGCAGCCGGGCTACGCGGGCACACCACTGGTAGAGCTCAGCGGCACCCTCGCCGGCGCCGGCGTTGACGGGCTGGTGCTGTCGGGCGGCAGCTCGACGTTGCGCGGCCTGTCTGTGACCGGCTTCAGCGGCTCGGGTGTGGTGCTGCGCACACAGGGCGGCAACGTGATCGAGGCGTGCGCGATTGGTACCAGCACGCGAATCGACGCCACGGGCAACCGGGCGCACGGCGTGTTGATCGACAACAGCCCTGACAATCGCATTGGCGGCGAGACGCCCGCGACTCGCAACTGGGTATCGGGCAACGGAAACACCGGCCTGCGCGCGTTTGGCACCGGCGCTACAGACCTGACCATACAGGGAAACTACATTGGCGTCCGCTTTGACGGCAGCACGCCACAAGCCAATGGCGACGTGGGTATTCAGCTCGAGTCGGTGACCGGCGCACGCATCGGCGGCAACGTGGCGGGCCAGCGAAACGTCATCGCGGGCAACACCGATGGCGGCGTTGAGGTCTCCGGCGGGCGCGATATCTCGATTGTGGGCAACTGGATCGGCCTGGGGGCAGACGGAGCCACCGAGGTCTCGCAGGGCGGCAGTGGGGTTCTGGCGACCTCGACCGTGAACATGCGAGTCGGTGGTGCCGCGGCGGGTCAGGGCAATGTCATCGCCGGTCATTCGCTGGACGGCGTGACCATCGCGGGGGCCACCTCGACCGGATTCTCGATTCAGAACAACATCATCGGCGCGAGCGCCGACGGCGCGATTCTGCGCGGCAACAACGGCGCGGGCGTTACCATCCGGCAGGCCCGCAACGGCGTGGTCGGCGGCGATGCCGACGGCACCGGCAACCTGATCGTCGGCAACGGTCGCGCGGGCATTCAGTTGCTCGATGGGGCCACAGGCAACCGGCTGCTGCGTAACATCGTGGGCGCGTCGGCCGACGGAACGCGCGACTTCGGCAACGTGGTTCAGGGCGTTCTGGTGGACGACTCGCCGGGCAACGAGGTGGGCGACGGCACGGCCTCCAATGGCAACCTGGTGGCCTTCAACGGCGCCGACGGCGTCGCTATCAGCGGCGACTCGGCCAATGTGCGCGTCTCTGCCAACCGCCTTCGGCTCAACGAGGACCTGGGCATTGACCTGAACGCGGACGGCGCGACGCTGAACGACGTGGGCGACGTCGACGCCGGTGCGAACGGCAGCCTGAACTTTCCGGTGCTGACGCAGGTGCGTTACGACGGCGAATCGGTGGTGGTGGAAGGCATAGTCGGCGATGGCGCCCGCGTGGAGTTGTACGCGGTAGAACCGGACGTGAGCGGGTACGGCGAGGCCGATCGCTTTCTGGGCGCCGGCACCGAGGGCGGGGGCGAAGACACGGACACGTCAACCGGCACGTACGACCTGCCGAACGCGGGCGCAGACACCGCCGAGCGGTTCCGGTTTGTTCTTGCAGTATCGGAACTTACAGACGGCACCCGTTTCAGTGCGCTGGCGATCTCGGGTTCGGGCAACACCTCGGAGCTGTCTCCCGCCCTGCGCGGCATTGACCTGCGCGGCGACGACGACGACGACGGCCTGAGCAACGGCGACGAATTCGACGCTGGCACCGACTTCGAGAACAGCGACACGGATGGCGATGGCGTCGAAGACGGACCCGAGGTGAGCGGCGAAAACCCGACCGACCCTCTCAACCCCGACAGCGACGACGACGGCCTCTGCGACGGCACCGGCCGGGTCACCGACGTCTGCGAGCCGGGCGAAGACCGCAACAACAACGGCGCGGTCGATGACGGTGAGACGGACCCCACCAACCCCGACACCGACGGCGGATCGGTATCGGACGGCGACGAGGTGCTGCGCGATGACACTGACCCGCTCGACCCGACCGACGATGTGGGCGGCGATTTCGACGACGACGGCCTGCTGAACGAGGAAGAGCCCGATTTTGACACCGACCCGGCCAACCCGGACACCGATGGTGACGGGATTCAGGATGGCGTGGAGGTCGAGTCGGACGCAGGCACCAGCCCCACCGACCCGGACACCGACGACGACCGCCTGTGCGATGGTCCCGGTGCGGTGGCCGACGTGTGCGAGCCGGGCGAAGACCTGAACGCCGATGGCGAACGTGGCGCGACCGAGACGGACCCGACCAACCCGGACACCGACGGAGGGACCGTCTCGGACGGCAACGAAGTGCTGGTTCAGGGTACCGATCCGCTGGACCCCAGCGACGACGTGCAGCGCGATTCCGACGGCGACGGCATTGACAACGAAGACGAAGCTCCGAACGGCACCGACCCGTTTGACGCCGACAGCGACGACGACGGCCTGAGCGATGGCGTCGAAGTGAACGGTGGCAACCCGACCGACCCGCTCGATGCCGACACCGACGGCGACGGGTTGTGCGACGGCCCCGAGACCGTCGCCGACGTGTGCGAATCGGGCGAAGACCAGAACGCCGATGGCGTGGTCGATGACATCGAGACCGACCCCAACGACGCCGACAGCGACGACGACTGCCTCACCGATGGCGAAGAGCGCGCGCTGGGAACCGACCCGCTGAACCACGATACCGACGGCGACAATGTGTTCGACGGCACTGAGACCGGCTTTTCCGGCGCGATCTCTCCGGGCACCGACCTGTCGCGTGGACAATGCGTCGAAGACGAGGACCCGACGACGACCACCGATCCCACGACCCCCGACACTGACGGCGGCGGTGCGAGCGACGGCGACGAAGACTCGAACGGCGACGGCGTGATCGACGACGGCGAGACCAACCCGAACGACCCCACCGACGACGCACGCGCGCCGGGCTCGAACTGTGTGGTTCGGTTCTGCTTCGACGAGGGCAGCCGGGCACGCGGCGGCGCCTTCTTTGGCTGTAGCGCGGCGCCGGGTCAGGCTGGCGCCCTGCCCCTTTTGTTGCTGGTGGCATTGCTGGCGCTGGGTCGCAGGCGGCGGCGTACGCCATGGTTGATGTGGGCGTCGACGGTGTTTGCGGCGCTGATGTTCCACTTTCCCACGGCCGCCGCGCAGAGCGGTTTTGACGTGCAGAACTTTGCGCCCATGCCCTCTCAGCAGACGAACTATCTTTCCGTCACGTCGGCGCGCACACCGCGGCGCGGCACGTGGGAGACGGGTCTGGTGCTGAACTACGCGAATGACCCGCTGGTCGTGGTGAACGCGGACGGCGACCGCGTGCTGCGCATCGTGGGCGACCAGATCAACGCCGACCTGCTGGGCTCGTTCGCGATTCTGGACACGCTGGAGCTGGGCGTCGGTGTGCCGCTGGTGCTGTTTCAGCAGGGCGATCTGGCACGGGCCGACTTCGGCGCCGGTGACCTGCGGCTGATTCCGCGGTGGCGCTTTCTGGGAAACGGCGAGGGACTGTCGCTGGCGGCGGCGCTGGACGTGCGCGTTCCCACCGGACGAGCCGACGATTTTCAGGGTGGCGAGTTTCGGGTGGAACCCCGAATTGCCCTGGATGTACCGCTCGCGGAGCACTGGTTAGGCTTCAATCTGGGCTGGATGTTTCGACCACAGACAAATTTAATCGATCTGGGCGTGAACGACACGCTGCGGTTCGGCGTCGCGGCCGACGT
>JAGWVZ010000242.1 GCA_018970625.1 Myxococcales bacterium
GACACGCAGGATTCGGACGCGTTCAAAATGTTACAGACGGCACCGCAACCGCCGCAGTTGGCGAGCGACGACGCCGTGTTCACTTCGCATCCATTGGCGGCGTTGCTGTCGCAGTTGGTGAAGCCATCATTACAGGCAGCCAACGTACAGGTGGTTCCGGCGCAGGCAGGCACACCGTTGGTAAACGAGCAGACGTTACCGCAGGCACCGCATGCGTTCACGTTGTTGACGGTCGCGGTCTCGCAACCGTTGGCATCGAGCGTGTCGCAATTGCCGAAGCCGGCTTCGCAGACACCGATCGAGCAGCTGCCGCCCGCACATACCTCGCTGGCGTTGGTGCGCGCGCACAGCGTTCCGCACGCGCCGCAGTTGGTCAGCGACGTGTCGGTATTGATCTCGCAGCCCGTGTTGTAGCGGTTGTCACAGTTGTCGAACGGACTGGTACACTCGGCCACCTGACAAACGCTGGCCACGCAGGCAGCAGAACCGTTGGCCGCAGAGCAGACGGTACCACAGCCGCCACAGTTACCAGAGTCGGTTCGTCCATCCACCTCGCAGCCATTGGCGATGTTGCCGTCGCAGTCGTAGAAGCCGGTGTTGCAGGCGGCGATTCCGCACGTACCACTCGTGCACGAAGGTACCGCATTGGGCACGTTGCAGGGCGAGCCACACGCGCCGCAAGCCGCAACGTTGTTGTCCAGACGAGTTTCACAACCGTTGGCCGCTGCGCTGTCGCAATCGCCCCAGTTCGCGTCGCACGCCTGAACCTGGCAATCGCCGGCGTTGCAGACCTCGGTGGCGTTGCTCAACGAGCAGAAGTCGCCGCACGCGCCGCAGTGAGCCAGTGAGACCAGCGTGTTCGTCTCACATCCGGTATCCAGACGCCCGTCGCAATCGTCGAAGGGAGCGGTGCAGTCCGCGAGCACGCACGTGCTCGAGCGACAGATGGCAGCGCCGTTGCTGGCGACGCATTCGTTACCGCAACCATTGCAGTTATTCGTGTCGCTTCGGCCGTCCACCTCGCAGCCATTCGCGGGGTCGCCGTCGCAGTCCAGAAAGCCCGGGTTGCATGCCGCAAGCTCGCAGCTGGTACCATCACAGGCCGGAACGGCGTTGGCAAAGCTGCAGACGTTGCCGCAGGCACCGCAGTTGTTGACGTTATTGACCAGCTGAATCTCGCAGCCGTTCGCGTCCAGATCGTCGCAATCGTCAAACCCGGGTTCGCATGCAGCGATGCTGCAAAGGCCGAGGTCGCACACCTCGGTTGCATTGTCGCGCCGGCACTGGGAGCCGCACGCTGAGCAGTGGTTCAGCGACGAGAGCAGGTTCACCTCGCAGCCGTTGCCTGTATTCAGGTCGCAGTCTGCAAAACCCTCGAGGCACTCCACGAAGGCACACGCACTATCCACGCAGGCGGCAATGCCATTGGCTGTGGTGCAGGTGTTTCCACACGAGCCGCACGAACTCGACGTCACGCGAAGGTCGGTCTCGCAACCGTTGGCGGCGTTGGCGTCGCAGTTGTCAAAGTTCGGGGCGCAGGCGCCCAGGCGGCAGGCACCGGCCGAGCAGAGCGGCTCACCGTTCGCAAACGAGCACACGTTTGCGCACGAGCCGCAATGCAGCGTGCTCGTGTTCAGGTTCACCTCGCAACCGTTGGCCGCCACGCCGTCACAGTCGTCGTAGCCGGGGTTACAGCTGCCAATCGCGCAGCCACCCTCGGTGCAAACGGCTACCGCGTTGGCCAGCGAACAGGCATTGCCGCACGAGCCGCACGACGACACGGTCGTATCGAGGTTCGTCTCGCAGCCGTCTTCGACAAGGCTGTTGCAGTCTTCCAGAGGTGCAGCACAGTCAGCGATGCGGCATGCGCCAGCGCGGCACGCCGAATCAGCGCCTTCAAGGTTGCAGACGTTGCCGCACGCTCCGCAGTTGGCTTCATCGGTCTGGAAATCGACGTCCTCATCGACTGCGCCATCGCAGTCATCATCGGCGAGGTTGCACAGATCGGGCTCCCCCTCGCCTACCGTGGGCGTACAGGCGTATTCACAGCCATCCAGCCAGTCGCCGTTGATGTCATAATAACCGGCATCGCAGACATCGACCTCGCAGGCGCTGTCCACGCAGATCCCTGTCGCACGCACCGACGTGCACAGGTTGCCGCAAACGCCGCAGTTTCGACGATCGGACGTGGTGTCAAAGTCCTCGTCGGTAGCGTCGTCGCAATCGTTGTCCTTGAAGTCGCACAACTCCAGGGCGCCCGGGTTGACGGTCGGATCGAGGTCGTCACAATCGGCCCCCAGACACAGGGCGCCTACGCCATAGCCGTCTTCGTCGAGGTCCAGGCATCCGCCGCACACGCCAAGCTCGGGCACGCACTGCGTGGTCTCGTCACCGGCGCCGTTGCGCTCCACCTGGCAGATATACCCTGACGGACATGCGTCTTCGCCGGGAGTACAGGCCGTGCCGCAGAAGCTCCCATCAGACAGTTCCAGACACGCGTTCTGCAATCCGTTGCAGTCGATGTCGGCGGTACAGGGTGAACACAACACATCCTGAGGAGGCACGCACAGGCTGACCACGTCGCCACCGCTGTTGGTCAGCAGTCGGCATTCCCACCCAAACGGGCAGTCGCCGTCGCAGAGCTCGGTGCACACCTCGCCCTGACTGGTCGAGATGCAATAGCCCGAATCGCAGTTGGCGTTATCCGTACAGGGAGCGCCGGTCGTCCCTTCCTCGATGTCCGAACCCGCGTCGGTGGTGTCGGTACCCGATCCAGTGTCATCGGGCGTTCCGGCATCGTCGGCATCCGCGACGCCATCGGGTTCGATGCCGGTGTCGGTGTCCGGCTGCACCACATCGGGCAGCGGATCGACCACATCACCTGCAGGCAAGCAAATACCGGCCTCACACACGCCGGATTCACAGTCATCATTCACCGCGCAGGATGGTGTTACCGGCGCCTCGCCGGTTGGCGAGCTACTACACGCGGCCAGCCACAGCGCACAGAGAGCGGCGCCCGAAACGGCGCCCATGGTAAATCGAGGTCGCATCATGCGAAATCTCCTGTTCAAGCTGAATCGCTCGGCCCCGAAGAGCCTGTCCATTTCTGACGTCTATTCGTGTCGGGCAGGAAGACACCACTCACTGCCCGAGGCCTGCGATCAAATACCCTGTCGGGCAGCGACAATCCCTGTGGCTCCACTGTTCGAGCAGCCCGCCGCAGCCGCGCCGCCGGTTCCAGCGGTGCCAGTGTTCAACGTTGAGCGTGTAAGGGTCACGGCAGCTCCGTTGATGCCCCAGATGCCGACCGACGGACCACCGCCGCCGCCGCCACCGCAGCCGCCAGTACCACCGGCACCACCGTTGCCGCCACGACCGCCGTTGCCCTCGGTATTACCGCCGCGCGTCTGGCCATTGCCGCCGTTACCACCAACACCTCCCGTACCGCCGCTTCCACCTGCACCACCGTTTCCTCCGCGGCCGCTGGTGATTACCACACTGGTAAACACTGGGCTCGCGTTCGAGACCAGCACCGCGATGGATGCACCACCGCCCGTGCCGCCCGTGCCGCCCGTGCCACCACCACCACCGCCGCCGCCGCCGCCGCCACCTCGGCCGGTGCCGCAGAATGTGCAAATGCCCAGTACCGTGCAGTCCTCACCGCCACCACCGCCGCCACCACCACCGCCGCCGCCGGTGCCGCCCGTGTTTCCACCGCCACCCGACGATGCGGTCCACACCAGCGATGCGAAAGAACCCGTACCGTTGCCACTACCGCCAACACCGCCGTTGGGTCCTTGACCACCATTTCCACCGGGACGGCCGTCGGTCGGATCACCATCGCCACAACCAGTATCAATACCTCCTGCGCCACCGCCGCCGCCGGTCCCATCGTTCGCTGCACCGTTGCCGCCCGTGTCGCCGTTTGCCTGCCGATTGCCATTACCGCCTCGGCCGCCACCCGGACCGCCGCCGCTACCGCCCGTCGAACCAGAACCGTTCGAACCAATGTTACCGTTGGCGCCGACCGTCCCGGCTGCACCTGCGGTACCGTTGCCACCATTGCCCGCCAGCACCCGGCTGTTGCTCATCTGAAAACGGTTGCTTCCGCCACTGATGACGATGGTCGCCGTATACTCGCTGGTACCTGTCTGGTTGGCGGTCCGAATATCCATCGTATCCACCACCGTGACTGCGGTCAGGTTGGTGGCGGTCAGCGCAGAAACACCATTGGAGGTCAACACCGGAAGGGTACTGCTCCGACCCGTAAAGGTCGATGTGTAGCCGCCGTAGATGCCAATACCGCTTGGCAGCGCGATCGCATTCGACTCCGTGTAGGAACCCACCGCTACCAGCACCTGTTGTCGCCCGGTGGTCGACGCAAGCGTCACAGCTGAAGCGATGCTTCCGGTCGGCGACGTCGGGGTCAGACCACTGCCCCCGGCTCCCGGCGCTACAAACACAGCGTTGGCCACTTCGCCATCGACGCCATCGCAGTTACTGTCCTCGTAACCGCTGTCAGGCGAGTCGTTCAAACTGACCAGGGTACAGGCATACTCGCACCCGTTCGCCGTGTTCCCGTCCAGATTCACAAACCCGGGCGAGCACGCGCCAAACTGGCAGCTACCCGAGCTACACACCTCGCTCGCGCCTGCAAAATTACATACCGACCCACAGCCGCCACAGTTAGAGAGGCTCGACTGCGTGTTCACTTCGCAGCCGTTCGCCGGGTTGCCGTCACAGTCCGTAAATCCCGTCGCGCAGAACACGATTTCACACGATCCGTCGCTGCAGGTCGAGTTCGCGTTCGCCAGCGTACAGGCGTTTCCGCATCGCCCGCAGTTACTCTCGTCATCTGCCAGCGTCACTTCGCAACCATCGGACGTGTTGGCGTTGCAGTCGGCACGACCCGCGCTGCAACCGGAGAAGGCGCATGAGAGCCCGTCACAGATTCCAACGCCCCCCGAAACAGAGCAGGTGACACCACAGCCTCCACAGTTGGTCGGATTGTTGCGAATGAGCGTCTCGCAACCGTTCACCGGGTTGCCGTCGCAATCCAGATAATCCGGCGCACACTCCGCCAATAGACAGAAGCCGGTGTTGCACACTTCACTTGCGTTCGGGCGGTCGCACACCTGACCGCAGCGACCACAGTTGCCCAACGAGCTGAACAGATCCGCCTCACAGCCGTTCGCCAGATTCGCATCGCAGTCATCATAGCCCGGGCGGCAACCGAAATACTCGCACGACCCCGTGATGCATGCGCTGTTTGCGTTCGCAAATACACAGGTGTCGCCACATGATCCGCAGTGGTTGGCCGATGTCAGCAGGTTCACCTCACAGCCGTTCGCTGCCACCGTGTCACAATTACCGAAATTCTCGTCGCAGGCACCAATCCGGCAATCGCCAGCCACGCAGAGGTCTTCGGCGTTATCGAACACGCATTGTCGAGCACATGAACCGCAGTTGGCCTCATCGCTGTTCAGGTTGACCTCGCAACCGTTCGACGCGTCGCCATCACAGTCGTCATAACCAGCGTCGCAGGCCGCGATCAGGCATCCCCCCTCGGTGCAGACGGACTCGGCATTCGGGAGGTCGCAAGCAGCTCCACAGCCGCCGCAGTGAGCCAGACTCGACAGGGTGTCCACCTCGCAACCGTCCTCGTACAGGTTGTTGCAGTCCGCCAGCGGCGCTGTGCACGTCCCCACATCACATACCCCACCCACACAGACCGGAGTGCCACCCGCAACACTGCAAGCGTTCCCACACTCTCCGCAGTTCGCGGCATCGGACAGCAGGTCTGCGCCTTCGTCCACATCACCGTCGCAGTCATCATCGATGCCGTTGCAGATGTCGATGCCACTCGTGTCTGCGTTGATCACACAGGCGTATTCGCACCCATCCGCGTACGACAGGTTGATGTCGTAGTATCCCGCATCACAACTGAGAATCGAACAGGCCGAATCCTTGCATTCCGACGCGGCGTTTGCGGCGGTACAATTGTTTCCACAC
>JAGWVZ010000243.1 GCA_018970625.1 Myxococcales bacterium
CGGCCGAGTCATTTCGAGCGGTCAGTAGATCAGGTCAGCTGCGCGACGGGAAGATGCCTTCCATCTGAATGCAGTAGTTCAGCGCCAGATAGGGCTGCATGATGTTAAACGGCTGGTTCCCGGGGCTCGACGCAGCCAGAGTCAGTACCTGAGTCGCCGCGGTCGCGTTCGAGGAGGTCGCGTACAGCTCTTCCTCGGTCTGCCCGGGCAGCAAGCCCGAATCTGCGACGAATTGAGACGCTGTCGCCGTCGTGGCAGGCAGCTGAAGCACCGCGGAGTGCGCGTGCGATGCAAGTTGATTCAGGGTTAATGTAGCCGTCTCCTGACCGGCTCGCTCACCGATTTGTCGGTTGGCGAGCCCCGGTCCCTGCCCCAGGTGCACTGGTACTCGTCCGCGCAGGTCGGGCAGCGCAAAATTGGTTACTCCATCCCCGCCATACGTCGTGCCCACCAGCGCATACAGGGCGGTGTACTCTGCAATCGACACCAGCTGCCCATCACAGAACAAGCTGCCCAGAGGCGCAAAGTTGCCACCAAACTGAAAGATAAACGCGATGTAGAAGTTCACCGGTTACTCCTGAAAGCACTGAGTGTAGTGGCACATACAACCATGTGCCGTTTCAGGAACGCGACGGGAAGATTCCCTGAGTCGTAATGCAGAAGCTGATCACCAGGTACGGCTGCATAACAGATACCGGCTGGCCACCGCCCGCCGGCTGCACAGTCACCGCGCTGGCGCTCGCCGCCACCATGCTCGCCGAGGGAGCGTACACTTCACGCTCCGCAGCGGCCAGGACGTTCCCGGAAGGTGAGGTCGCTGTCGCCGCGGCGGTGCTCACATTCAACGTTGCAACGTGAGTGTGAGAAGGCAGCTGGTTCGTCGTGAGCGTGATGCTCTCTGTTCCGCCTCGCTCGCCCAGCTCGCGTGGCGTAAGCCCCGGACCACTGCCTGCGCCCATCGGAACCCGCCCGCGCAGGTCTGGCAGCGCAAAAGTCGTGACCCCATTGCCACCGTACGTCGTGCCAACCAGCGAAAAAAGCGCGGTGTTTGTTGAGATCGACAGAATCTGCCCGTCACAAAATGCAGAAAATCGCGGGGCAAAGTTTCCCGCGAACATGAAGATCTGAGCGATGTAAAATTCCATGTCACTCCCGCAACGACTCTCGGCTTGCTGCCGACTCACGCATAGTGCTCGTAACCCGCCACCCAACACGCTCGGCCGTGCGCCGTCAACCGTCTTGTTTGAAGAAAACGGCCAAAATCATACCGCACTCGACATGTTGCTGACGTACACATCCGGTTCCGGCGACTCCGAATAACACACAAACACGTCTTCCCGATCGGGATCTTCAAACAAACTCCGCAGCAGCCGAGGCGTCGCCAGCCCCGAACTCCACGGCGCGATCTCCAGACCGTCACGCACCTCGATGTGCGCGTAGGTGCCTGCCAGCTCGTCGCCGACCCGCTTCGCCACATGCACCCGCCTGCGCTCGTAAAGCCCAGTGGGCGCGCGCGCTCCCCCCTCTCGAACACTCGCCAGCGACACTTCGCCCAGCACCGCCAGTACCTCTCGTCGAGACACGTCCGGTTGCTCGACTCGCACAACCGGCTTTCCCGGAACAATCCCCAGCTCGTCGGCTCCCTTCAGACGAATCAGCTGTAGTTCGATCCGTGTGGGCAACAACTCACCATCTGCTTTCAAAAGACCCGCTGCATGCCGCGTCAGTGCCACCTGAGGTTCTCGCGACAACCCCTGTTGCACACAGCCAATCACTACCACATCAAACACCGGCTCGCTCGCCCACATCGTCGCGTCGGCATGCACAAACGCGGCCACCCGATCCAGCACGCCCAGCGCTCCACACAGGTTGCGCACCGAGTCCAGAGCACCCGACCACAGGTCAATCATCGTCACCTGCACCTGCCCGGCCGAGTACATCGGAAGCAGCGGAAGCACCAGCGAAGCCGCCGAACCACAGCCCGGATACAGCAGACGAATCGGCGACACACCACTTGCCAGCCGCTCATCGATCGCCTGCTTTACGCTCCGCAGAAACGCCGACACCCAGCCGCCGTCCCGCATGCATCCAAACGAAAATCCGGGTGCCATTGCCAGCCCCGTCGACACCACCTGCGACTGCCAGAACGGATTGCGAGGGTCATGCTCAGGCAGTCCCGAGTATGGCCAGAGCGCGTCGGCCATCGTGGTCGCTGCCGCTCGATACTCGGCCGGCGAGCGCGTCGGTTCCAGCAGGATACCGACGCTCTGATTCACAATGTCCAAGAGACCCTGTGTTTGTTCCAACACGACTTTTCCTGAAAACGAATGGCGTTTGACCCTGCGGCGGCTCATTGGCAGCCAAGCCAGAACTGCCGCTATCGCAGCGCTCCAGTTCCTGCAAGCCGAACCCCCAGACCGCATGACATTACGACGTTCGCGTGCTGGTTACCGCAAACGCTTCGCAGGGCGGCAGTTCCCGCAAGGTTACGCAGCGGGTTCCAGCGATGGCTCCCCTGTCACGGTGGCCGCTCCCTGGCTCGAAACACCACTCCACTCTGTCGCCGAAGCTGACTCGACGCTCGCTGCCTCAGCCGCGGACACTTCGGCCTGTCGGCGTGCAGCAAACTCGGCGCGGGACGCCGCCCTGCGCTGCTCCTTCTGCTGGTCCAGACGTTCGGCCTCGGTGCCAGCGTACGGAATCCGGGTGCCCATCACGTAGTCCATCAGTGGAAAGGTAACACACCAGTTCGCGTGTTGATTGGCGCCCATGTGGTGGTCGTAATGCCAGGGCACCCACTTTTTGGCCCACGCCGGGTCCAGGTGTGATTGTCGATGCACCGCGTAATAGGCCGTTCCCGACGCCCAGAGCGTTCCCACAAACCACGGCGCCACGGGAAACAGGGGCGAAACGGCAGCCGCCATACTCAGAAGACCAAGCGCCTCTCTTGATTTGCCGCCAGGCTCAAAAACCGAGCGCTCATAGGCTTCGTCGCGAAACGAGTTCCGTCTGGCATGACGGTGGTGATCGTGCCAATGAAAGGCCCAGTACGACTGCCGGTCTGCTCCCAGACCATGCAGGACGTGCTTGTGAATCAGCCACTCTGCTGCATTCGCGACGACGATTCCCAGCGCTACACCCAACATAACGATTTCTCCGGGCGTTCGGGTTGAAACTGTGACCATGTGGTCACAACATCGAGCAGGTTACCCACCATGTCAAGTGATCCGATGGATAATTCTGCGCCGAGCTCGTCGCGAAGACCGGCAGCGCGCCCCGGACGCGAAGGCGGAGCCCGTGATGTCAATCGCAAGGCACGCACCGCGCAGATCTCGCAGGCGGCGATGAAGTTGTTCCTTGAGCGCAGCATTGATGGCGTGACCATCGATGATCTAACCAGAGCGGCGGGCGTCGCAAAAGGCAGTTTTTACAGATACTTCGATTCCAAGGAGGCATTGGTTCAGAGCATTGTGAGCCCGATCGCATCCCGAATTCGGACCCTCATGGCGCAGTGCGAAGCCGACCTGCTGCAGGCGGCCGACCCGCTGAGTCTGTACGCAGCCTTTCTGCGCATGGCGCTCGAACTATCGCCGGTGCTTCAGCACGAGCCCGAGGTTGTGCGCCTGTACTTACAGGAGAGCCGCGGCCCTGCCTTTGGCGACCGACGCGCTTTGCGAGAGATGTCTGATGAGGTGGGAGAGCAGGCCATCCGCATCACGCTGGCAGCACGCACGCACGGTCTGCTACGTGACGTGCCACCGCAGGTCAGCGCGCTGGCGGTGGTGGGCGCCGTGGAGCGGCTGCTCTTTGAGTTTCTGGCGGGACGCATGAGCGTGCCAGCCGAGCAGATTGCACAGGCGATGGTGACGATTATTCTGGAAGGAGTGGTATTGAAGGATGGACATTCGTTGTCCAGCCTGCTGCCGTCATCGAATAACGACTGAGCCGCTGGTCAGCCATGCGTCTCGTGTTCAGCCTTGCATGCTGTCAGGCAATGAAGTGTGCCGGCAGCGGGTATGGTTAGACTCATGTCGGTGCTGCGTCAGGGCAGGAATGCGTCACGCTTCGCCACCCATGCGTTTGAGTGCATCCAGCGCACGGTCGCGCGCCATGGCATGGTCGACCACGGGTGGTGGGTAATTACTCCGACCCTGCTCCTGCAGATGCCGCATGACCGAGTCCTGGGCGGTCCAGGGTGCATGAACCAGTCGCGTGGGCCAGTGTTCCAGCTCGGGCACCCAGCGCTTCACATATTCCCCGTCCGGGTCGAACTTCTCGCCCTGCGAAACCGGATTGAAAATCCGAAAAAATGGTTGTGCATCGGCGCCGCAGCCGGCGGCCCACTGCCAGCCCATGCTGTTATTGGCGAGGTCGGCGTCCACCAGCGTGTCCCAGAACCAGCGTGCACCTTCCTGCCAGGGCACCAGCAGGTCCTTGGTCAGAAAAGACGCGACCACCATGCGGACCCGGTTATGCATCCAGCCGGTGTGCCAGAGTTGGCGCATGCCGGCGTCCACGATGGGGTATCCGGTCTGACCCTTCTGCCATTTTCGCAAGCCAGCAGGATCGTGAAGCCAGGGAAAGCCGGCATATTTCGGTTTCAACGGCAGGTGCGGTGTATCGGGTCGGAAATGAAGCACATGATATGAAAAATCGCGCCACGCGAGCTCGCGCAACAGGTGCTCGCACTCTTCACGGTAGTGTGCATCAGCACTGGATTCCTGTAATTCCACGACCGCGTGCCAGATTTGCCGGGGGGTGATTTCGCCGTGAACGAGATACGGGGATAACTCGCTGGTGCCGGCGACGGCAGGCTGGTCTCTCGCTCCGTGATAACGACCGATGCGATGTTCCAGAAATACCTGAAGACGTCTGTGTGCGCCGCTCTCGCCGGGCTCCCATTTTTCATAAAAGCCGCTGTCCCAGGTAATTTTCGGCAATAAACCAAGGTCCGGGATGGCCACTGTTTCAAGCGCTGATACGCGCTCGACAGCCGCGTCCAGCGCGGGCGCCGGCAAAGGGAAATCCGGCGTCACCGTCGAGCGCAACTTGCGCCAGAACGGCGTAAACACGGTGTAGCTGCCGCCCGTTCCGGTGGTGAGTTTTTCGGGATGGTGCAGCAAGGGGCCCGAAGACATTTTCACTTTCAGGCCGGCGTCTGAAAATGCCTTCGCCGCCTGCGTGTCCCGTGCGCGCAACGAAGGGGTCCAGCGTTCGTTCCAGACAATGGCATCGGCACCCGACTCGCGGGCCAGTTGCAACAGGCATTCCTGCGAATTTCCCTGACGGACAATCAGGCGCTGCCCAACGGCCGCGAGAGATTCCTGCAGCGACGTCAGTGCGTGGTGCGTCCACCAGCGCCGCGCACCACCCGGCTCCCACGGCGATTCTGCAGCGGGATCGTGCACATACACAGCCAACACGTCGCCGCGGGCCACAGCAGCATGTAGCGCCGGGTGGTCAGCGAGGCGGAAATCATACAGAAACCAGACAATGGTCAGCGGCCTGGACATACGGCGTCACATAAAAGGGGTCAGCGATGGCATCAGCGACAGACGGCACAGTGATGGCAGGGCGGCGTTACGTGTTTGCAGGCTCATAGCGTTCCAGCAGATGCTTTCGCGCGAATTTCAACCGCCAGCCTGCGAATGGCTTCCATTTCGACGTCGGACTTTCTTCGCACATTTTTCACCTGCAGACCCAGGCGCGGGTGGTCGGCGAATTCGTCCTGATGGCGGTCCAGAAAGTCCCAGTACAGGGTGGTCATCGGGCATGCACGACCGCCAGTCGCAACATCGGGCCTGAAATGACATTCACGGCAATAATTACTCTGGCGGTCGACATATTTTCCGGTGGCAATATAGGGTTTTGAACCCACGATTCCACCATCGGCAAACTGGCTCATGCCGATCACATTGGGCAACGTGACCCATTCCACACTGTCGACAAAGTACGCCATGAACCACTCATGAATCTCAACGGGCCGCACGGCCA